>JABXJV010000358.1 GCA_013375355.1 Candidatus Helarchaeota archaeon | reverse complement strand
TGTAGGATTCTTTGATGATTCATCAGAAAAAGTAAAACCTATACACGACTCATCTATTTTTTCCTCATTGATGATGCGTTTAAAATCATTTTTATTTACGCGACCTATTATATTTTGTATTTTCATGGAAAAACTAAATAATTGGGTTACATCAGATCCGGAAAATGATTTAACTTTATTTATAGTTTCAAATCCTATCTTAGTTGCTGTTCTAGAAGATAAAATTTTATTATATAAAGTAGATATTTTAACAGAATCAACATTAGTTGTATCATATTGATAAGAATTACCATCACCGAATAATAAGTAATCTCCAACTGGGGAAACATATTGCATTTCATCATCATCAATATAATTATCATATGCAATATCTTTAGTTTCTTTATTTTCAGTTAAAATCGGTGCTATAGTGGAATTAAAAATATTTAAAGCTTCGGTTATGGTAATAATAAATTTATTATCTCTATATATACAACTATCCTCAATTCTAGAAACATTTATTATTTCACCTTTAGAATTAAAAGTTGTTCTTTCAATTATATAAAAATATCTAGTATAAATTTCTCCCCAGATAGTATCTCCGCGACCTGGTCCAATATATTTGTTATTAGATGACTGTGAAGATGTTATCCTCCGACTTGTCTTTATTTTCCCAACTAAATTTTCACTTGCACCCATACCTTTTGTCCATATAATATCACTTTCAATATTTAATCCAGTTCCTACAGCTATTCCACCGGCCGTAGTATGAGTATCCCAAATAAATCCATATTCCCACCCATAAATATGCTCCCATCTATAATCCCATGTTATTTCAAATTCGGTATTTTCTTCTATATATCCATAACTATCTCTTCCTGGAGGATCATAAATTATTGCATATATGACTGGGATTCCGTATATAACACCACCATCAATGACTTTTTCTCGTGTATAAGTTTGACCTTCTAATTCAAATTCATTATTTATAACAAATTCATAATGGTAAATATCTAATTTTAATGAATCCAATATTAGTAAATCAGTTTTTAAAAATTGGTTATAAGATAAGGCTATTTTTGATTCAAACATATTTTCTGCAAGGGTCCATTTAAAATCTCCCCATTCCGACTTAAAATTTCCGTTACTATCAAATTTTTGAATTCTCGAATTTCCAACATCTAAAACGTATATATTACAATTATAGTCATTTATTACTTGAAAAGAGCCTAAGAATTCCCCAGGCATGGAGCCTAATCTGCCCCATTCTCTCTCTAACTGGTGACTTTCATTTAATTTAAATATTTTATTTTTTAAATAATCCGAAATGTATATTCTGTCTTTACCCTCTTCATTCATTACGCAAATGCTTGTAGGCAATTCTAAAAATGGCATTTGAGTTGAATTTATAAGCTGAGCTGAAGAGTCTGAATAATTATAACACCTTAAAAAATAATTAGAATTTTGATCCTTGCCTATTAAAAATACCCTATTTGGATATTCATACCCTCCAGTTGAAGATAAATAAAAATCTATAATCTCCAAGTTTTGATCATCAATAATCGGGTTGAATGTACTGGTATTATAGTCATAAACTTTTATTATATTTGAATCCAAAATAACTAATCGATTATCACCATCAATTTCAATCGCTGTAGGTGATACTAGACCTGAGCCAGTTAAAGTTTCTATATAAAAGTGTGAAGAATTATATATTTTGATCTCATTATCTAAATTTAATGTGAAAAAATGACCAGTAAAATTTATTGCAACATCTCGCCATGAATCCTCATCCGTTAATTGAAATGACAATTCAGGAGGAGGTTCCATTCTTCCAAATTTGTTTAAAATTGTAGAGCTGTCAGAAATTTTAAATATGTAAAAATCCCTAAAATAATCTACGGCTGTGATAATGTCGTCTGTAGGGTTATATGAAAAATTATATGAGCTTAAAACCTCGCTTCTATTGTTTAAGCTTAATATTTGCCCTTGACCATTAAATTTATTTAGAAGGTAGAAATTGTCTTTTCTATCAATAACCAATTGGTGTTCTGTTAAATTCTGATCAATTGGCCAACGCTCTGAAATTTCCTTTGCCACCCAATCTATTTTTAAAATCTCATTAGTAGAATGAGAAAGATAATATAAGTTACCCAACGAATCGATATCAATTTGATTTTTTAGACCTTCGCTTGAAATTTCGCCGTTTGCGTCATAAAAATCCACTTTATTTCTTCCTTCGTAGTAACCATCCGCCCAACTAAAGTCCACAGCATCGATGTAAATAGTCTGAACTATGCTTGGAGTCGGTCCGAAGCATATATTATCAATTTTCGATAATTGACCAGAGTGGTTGTATAATCCATAATCTCCTACCGCGGGGTACCTTATATCATTTAGATAGAGGTGCCAACCAGAAGAAATGTTAAAAATGACACGAAAATGGTGCCAATAGTCGACAGATATATTGGAAATTTGAGGCCAGCTGGAATCATTGTTATGATAATAAAGATAACCATTTTTTATTTCTAGTTTTATTCCGTCATTTCCTATATCTTCTTCTACGATCATTATGTAGTGATTATTTCCACTTAAATTGTTGTAATGATAGTAAAGTTCTACAGTTCCGTTTAGTCTGTCTTGGAAATCGTTCTCACAAAGTACAATACCAGGGAACCCTTCTTCTTTTATTTCACATACTTTTTTATGTCCATCCTTTTCTCCAATAATTGTTACATTTCCACTTTCATATTCGAATACCTCCCAATCAATTGGGTCGCTTCCTACAGGATCATTTGTAAAACTAAATTTAGCTGTATAATGTCCAAATTTTGAAATTCCTGAATTAGTTAAACCATATATTGACTTTTCATCATCAATTGAGATACTTGATAAATTATCGTAATCGGTGATATTTATTTGCGTTATTTTTTCACCGTCAAGAGAATATTTAACCACGTGTTCCGGTCCATTATCGTCATGAAGGGCATGATATAAATATGATGAATTCTCAAAATTTTTTATTTTAATATCAGTCCCAATACCTTTTACTCCTGGATCAAATGTTGCTAAATATTTGCCATAATTATCAAATTTATGGATCAAATTTTCTTCAATTGTGTATCTATTACCATCCTTATCAAATATAGGAGATTTAATAGGATAATTGATAAATTTTTGGTTTAATATTCTATCTTCATAATATCCAGATGCCCATGAATAGTCCACTGCTGGAATATACATTTCCCCCGTCACATAATTGTTACCAGTATAGAATGCAAATGAGGAAATACTACCAGTATATATTAGTCCCGAGTTAAGTGTTGTCCAACCGTTATTTTCCCTTATTTTAACTGAAAACGTACTCGAATTAAATTCTATTTTGAAGGTATTAAAACAGTTAGTGGGATACGAACCTACATATAATAATTCTCCTTGAATGTTTGATGCATAATGAATATTGCCAGTCGGGCTAAACTGGAGTATAAATCTTAGAGCACCATAATTCTTAGTCATGAACCTTACACCTTCTCCTTGAATTGAAGAAGGAATGTATAAATTAAAGTAAATTGCCCCCGTCCATGATGTCCAACCAGTATCATGCTCTATAGTACATGGTGCAGCACCACTATTATCTTCTAGTTTTACAACTTTTTTAAAATAAACACTGTTATTATCGTATTTTTCGTTCAAAATCTTAACTTTAGTATTTGTTGGTTCATATGTAATCCAGTTTGTATCAGGATGTTCACCAATAGTGTCATTTTCGAAGTTTTCCCAACAATCTTGATATTTTAGAGTTAAATTTAAAGTTGTATTTTCCATGTGAGTTAGAAAATCATCTAAATATCGTAATTTAAATATTGAGCCATTAGCTAGAACTAAAATATTATCGAAATCATCAATACATACGTCATAGAGTGGATCAGCATTGATTTCAATCTCTTGTATCATTATAAATGTTTCTGTCATTATTTTTAATTCATTTTTTTCTGAAACTGGGTCATTGTTGACAATATACAAGAAATTCCTTGAATCTGTGGCAATTCCATCTAATGTGTGAACATCATCTGCGTCTGTCCCTCCAATTTTTAATTCGAAACTACCATCAGACCCGAATTTTATAATACTTTTATTTCCTTTATCTGATACGAAGATAGAATCGAAAGAATTAACGGTAATGCCACATAGTTCTTCGAACGTGAAAAACTGTTCATTTAATTCATAGCCCTCGATAATTTTTGTAGGAAGACCTATTTGAATAATATTTTTATTTTCATCCTTTAATATTCGAAATTTCACAACTCGATCGTTATCTTTATCGACAACATAAAGATGGGTTTGGTTTTCTTGATTAAGAATGACTTCTAAATCGTCAGGGAATCCAAATTGGTCTTCGGCTGAACTACCCCATTTAGAGAAATTAAGTATGTAACCACTTTCTGAAAATATAACTATTCTATCATTTCCCGAATCAGCGACATATATATATCCGTCCTCGTCAATCGAAATTCCTCCAGGATTA
>JABXJV010000036.1 GCA_013375355.1 Candidatus Helarchaeota archaeon | reverse complement strand
GAATTTAAGGAAAATAAACAAAAATTAGAAGAGAAATTTAAAAAATTTGACCAAATAATAACAATTTGTCCTGGTTGTTATAGTGCGTTTCGTGAATTTTATGCTGACTTTCTTCAGAATAATAATATTAGATTAAAGCATTTTGTTGAATTACTAGATTATAACAAAATTAAAGTTAAAAAACAGGATATAACAACAACTTATCATGATCCATGTCATATTGGTCGCAAATATAGCTTGATTGAACCTCCAAGAAAGATCCTTTCAAAAATTTCATCTTTTAAAGAAATGTTGCTTTCAAAGGAAAATAGTAAATGTTGTGGAGCAGGTGGTGGTTGTTTATCTGCATTCCCTGAACTATCCGAAAAAATTGCTGCTTCACGAATTGAAGAAGCTTTTAGTTTAAATTGTGATTTTTTAGTAACTACATGCCCATTTTGTGAATATAATTTAAAAAAAGGACAAAAGAATGACACTAAAAAGCTAAAAGTAATTTCTATTCAAGAATTGTTAAATGAGGGGTCTAGTTAAGTAAAGAAAGATTAGGGCGAAACTGTATTATGGAGAAAAAAATTAGAATTGGTTGTTCTGGTTGGTCTTATACGGGTGACATGGGTTGGGTAGGTAATTTTTACCCTAAAAAAATTCCCTCAAATAAGATGTTTTTATTCTACTCAAAAATCTTTGATACCGTTGAACTTAATACAACATTCTATAATTTACCTAAAATCGGAACTGTTGAAAATTGGGCCAGTAAATCGCCTGAAGATTTTCTATTTTCAGTTAAATTCCCACAAGATATAACCCATAAAAAAATTGGAAAAGAACCTGTTGATGAAGAAGATTTGATGCCATTTTTTTCAGTAATTTCACCTCTAGAGCAAAAAATGGGACCAATTTTAGTTCAATTTCCACCGAGTTTCGAATTTAATCCCGAACTTTTGGAAGATATTTTAGTATTATTACCCTCAACTAAGAAATATGCAGTTGAATTTCGAAATTTATCTTGGTTAAAATCAAAGACTTATAAATTATTAGAAGAATATCGTGTAGCTTATTGTATAGTTGACGAGCCTTTGCTTCCACCCGATATTTACATAACTGCAGATTTTGCTTATATTAGATGGCATGGTAGAAGAAAAAGTCATTGGTATAATTATTTATACACCGAAGAGGAATTACAGGATTGGATTCCAAAAATCGAGAAAATTGAAGACGAAGTAAAGAATATTTATGGTTATTTTAATAACCATCCTCATGGTCAAGCTCCAACTAATTGTAGGCAACTTTTAAAGATGCTTGGCAAAGATACAGAAGACCCGAAGACAATTAGTGTTAAATCCCTAGCTTTATCAAAAGATCAGAAAAAATTAGATGCATTTTTTTCATAAAATCCTTTATTTTTGTCGAAGAGTCGACGATTTTTAACAAACTTTAAAAATCTTAAGAAAAATATCTCATCTATTAGAACTAATAAATGGAGGAATCAAATCCTTGAAATGGCGTTATCATTCATTTGTAAATTTTTTAATTTTAGCACTTATTACTTATCTCACTTGGACTTCTCTTGATACAACCTATATTGATTGGTATATTTTAGCGGCAGCAATAGCAGGTTTATCTGGTCACTTGCCGGATTTTGATGTTATTCTAATGAAAATTGGTCCATGGGTTCATAGAGATGTTGTGTGGCATTCATTTATTATTCCAGTAATTTCGCCAATACTGTTACTATTTTTTCCTGAGGAATTGGTTTTATATTCTCTTGGACTTTTTAGCATTGGTTATGGAGCTCATCTATTATGTGACTTCTTTCCTAAAATGGAGCT
>JABXJV010000035.1 GCA_013375355.1 Candidatus Helarchaeota archaeon | reverse complement strand
TTGAGAAAATACAATATTTGCAGCAAGACCATCATTGGCAATATTAAATTCAGTTTTAAGATTGAATTTAAAGCGAATTTTAAGTTTCTCTGGAAAAACTAGACCTCCCATAATTACTAATTGTTTTAAATCATCAATAATTTCAGGTTTTTGTTTAATCATCGAGGCAACATTGGTTAATGGGCCTAAAGCAACTAACGTAATTTCATTGGGATTTTCTGAAATATGATTAATTAAAAATTCCGTTGCTTCTGTTTTAATTCCTAACCACTTTTTATTATATGCACCTTTAAAGACAGGGATATCTTGGCGGTTTGCCACTTTAAGAATGTCATTCGCCACAGCTGTCACTTTTTCTAGAGATGAATTCCCATAAACCGTTGTTATTCCTTCAACATTTAGTTCGGGAGAATTTAAAGCCATAAAAATAGCTAATCCATCATCTATATCAGATCTGGGTATAGAAATTGCAGGGTCAGCATCAATAATAATCCGTTTTGTTTTCATTTCTTTGACCTACCATTTTCTGCCATCATTAATAATATTATTTATTTGTATTCTTAATAAAAAACATTGTTAAAGGTAAAAAAGATGAATTGCTAGCATATAAATTATATGAACATACACCTATTAGTGAAAAATATGTTATTGTCATATATAAAGAAATAATTAATGATGGATTTGTTATTACTGCATTAATGAGTTCGAAAACTGGTAAAATTAAAGGTGATGTAATTTGGAAGAAAAAATAATTAATATCATTCCGGAATTTGTAGCTGCCTTCTTGAAAATCTCTCAGCCACATGTGTGGATTGATTATGACTCAGAAGTTGATGTTTTGTATGTAAGTTTTCAAAAACCCCAACAAGCAAATGATAGTAAATTAATAAATGATTTCATTATAAATTATCGAGATGAAGAAATCGTTGGGATCACTATAAAAAATGCATCAGATTATCTAAAAACATAAAATTTCTTTAAATCAATAATAATTCGTTTTTCTTTCAAATATCTCAAACATTTGAATTTTGTCAGTTTATCTAAATTCAGCTTAATTCCTAACCATTTTTTATTATATGCACCTTTAAAAACAGGGCTATCTTGGCGGTCTGCCACTTTAAGAACGTCTTTCGCAACTGCCGTCACTTTTTCTAGAGATGAATTCCCATAAACCGTTGTAATTCCTTCAACATTTAATTCGGGAGAATTTAAAGCCATAAAAATAGCTAATCCATCATCTATATCAGATCTGGGTATTGAAATTGCAGGATCAGCATCAATTAGAATTCGTTTTGTTTGCATTCATATCTAACATTAAAAATTAATTAATAATTCATTTATCTTTCTAATATCGAGAATTTTTCAATTGCAATGACCGACAAAAATATATAAATTTATCTTATTTTTCGTAGATCTCGTACTCCGTAAGAGATATATATGTGTAAGACTATTATATAGTGGATTACACAAGTTTGATAG
>JABXJV010000357.1 GCA_013375355.1 Candidatus Helarchaeota archaeon | reverse complement strand
TTCTCAAGAGCAATATACATATTTTCTAAACACATCTGATTTAGCTCAAGGTGTAAATTTCGTAAATGTTTTAGCTGAAAAAGAAGGGTACGAATCTCAAGTTATATTACTTACAATTATAATTACAGAAAGGAACACTACTATAGAAATATTTCTAAATGGCACTGATTTCTCACATGTTAGTCCCATTATCTATACGTTGACTATAGGTGAATTATTAAATATTACTATAAAATATAAGGATTGGCTAACCAGTGCTCATATTGATTTAGCATCAGTAGATCTAGAAGGTGAGGGTTTGAATAAACCACTTCCAGAAAATAGTATACTAGGTCATTATTCAATCATTTTAGATTCTAAAGAGTTAAATCGAGGTGTAAATTTCTTAACTATCACAGCATATAAGCCAAATTATCAACCTCGGCAGAAACAGATTAAAATTGAAATAATTGATAAAGCTTCTATTATGAGCCTATATATAAATGGAGAAAACCGTACGTCAGACACTTTCTTTAATTTTTTCTGGGGCGACCCATTAAATATTACTGTATTTTATCAGGAAAATGAAAGTAGACAATTAATCAATAATGCTACAATAGAACTTGTAGAAGGAAGTATTTTATTATACAATCTTACAAGAAATGCTAACTATGAACAATATAATCGTACAATTAATACAGCTGATTTAGGTGTTGGGATTAGATCATTGCTGATTATAGCAGCTAAGGAGAATTACAAGACTATTACAAAAAATATCATCATAACAGTTAGCGAAAGAGATACATATCTTAGCATTTTAATTAATAACATAAACGCTTCAACCGTTAGTTCATTTAATTTCTCTTTAGGTGAAAGTATAAACATAACAGCATGGTACAGAGACTATGATACAGGAGATTTCATCTTTTCTGCAAATTTAGAATTAGTTGGATTAGCCGCATCTTATTCCTTAATAAAACACTCACTATTAGATCAATACAATTTAACTATCCTTGCAAACGATCTTAGCCTTGGAGCAAATTTCTTAGTAATCACAGCTCAAAAAGATAATTATACAAATCTTTCTGAACCAATAATAATATCTATAAGTGAAAAAATAGCAGATTTACAGTTATTTATAAACGGGACACAGATATATTATAATGGAAATAAAACAGTTGATGTTATGGAAATTCTAAATATTACTGCTACATATAAAGACTACAGATTGCCAACACATATACCGAATGCTAATATTGAAATATTAGGAATAGGTATTTTTGATGAAAGCCCTTATAATTACTATAATTTAACTTTAAAAATTGAGGATCTACAACAAGAGGGATTAGCAACGCTTATATTTATAGCTGAAAAGACCAATTATAAAACACAAACATTTCAATTTTTCCTGAAAATAGTTCAGAAGCAGACAAACTTAGAGATTTTCTTTGATAATGTTAATGTAACCATTGATCCTACTATAACCCTTCCAATAGGATCTATTTTAAACCTTACAGTTAAATATACTGATATTGCTGGAGCTCATATTACAAATGCAAACGTGACTTTAAGTTTGGATTTTACGGCAGATCTAGCTCAACAAATCCCCTACCAACAGTATTATATCATAATTGATACAAGTTTATTGAAAATTGGAGTTAATATTATTAGCCTAGAGGCTAAAAAGCCAAACCATGATATACAAGCGGAAAATTTGAGAATACAAATTAGAAAAATAAGAACAGATATTGATACAGAGGATGGAGATGATACTTATACCATCATATTGGAACCAGCTTCAACTAGTGAGGATGTTAAATTTACAATTGAAATAAAAAATTTAGATTTCGGTGGCGGAATTGAAGATGCTGAGGTTACATATGAGTGGAAGCATGGAGACGGGGATCTTGATGAAGAGGGTGATGGTTTATACGAGCTTACTTTAAAAGGTGTTCAAGAAGGAACATATACCATAACGATTACAGCTTATAAAGAGGGGGGTAGATATGATTTTGAAGAATTTGAAATTACTTTGGTTGTAAAGAGGTCTGAAGAAGAAAGTTTTCTATATCAAATATTATTAGTAGTTGCTATTATAGCAGGGGTCGCTTTACTTGGATACATCGTTGCTTATCAGAAATATTTGAAATATCCTAAACCAGTTAGGAAAGTTCGCAAATATAGAAGGACTTTAAAGAGAAAAAGAGCACCTAAAGTAGATATAATAAGCCGTGAAAAAGCTTTTAATGATTTATATTCTGAAGAATTAGGTATGACGTCAAAATTAGTAAAAAGCAAACCAAAAGAGGAAGTAACAACACCTAGTAAGTTAATCAAAAAAAAGCCCCTCAAATCATCTGATGACAAAAAAGTAGAAGAAACACCTAAGAAAATCCCGCAAAAATCACAAGATAATCAGAAATAATAAAGTTTTTTTTACAATTTAATTTTTTTTATTTTTTATCATAAATGATAAATCTAAAATAGATTATTCTATTTAGTAATAATCCAGAGAATTGAATTATTCATCTATCGTTAAAACTTCCTATTTTATTGATTTTATGCTTTATAAGCAAGAATTATTTATATTAAACAATAGTTATTGGATATGTCAACATTTAAATGTACAAAATAATTAAAAGATAAAATGGAATTTAAATCTTTGAACTCTATTTGGAGTTCAATATCTAATTTTTTAAAAAAAATAAAATAAAAAACAGTGTATATAGATGGCGCGTAAAAAGAAGAAGGAAAAGGAAGTTGTTGAGCCATCCGAAAAAAAAAAGCCTACTGTTGAATTTGAAGCGTACGATGAGGAAAAAGGAGGAATTATTTTAAAAGATGATAATAAAGAGGGGTTAATAGCATTAATTAAAGTTTTAGAAGAGGTACAAGTTGAGCAAGATCATGACGCAAATGTAAAAGCAATTGGTTTTAATGGTAAATTAAATGTGGAAAATCCTAGTAGCGTTGATCGTTTATGGGATATTGGTATAACTCTCTCGAATATCGAAGGTACAGATATAGAATCAGAAGAAATTAAGATTAAAGAATTAGGTATTACAGATGAAAACAATGTAGATTCTCGTGAATTTCAAATAACTAGAGAAGCAAAAAATCTACTTTTGGTCAAAGAATATATCAATACGTCACCAAATGCTGATGATATACTAAATATTAGAGATATTGAAACTGATTTATTAAAGTTAAAAGAAAAGACGGTTGGTGTGGAAGCAGAAGTATTAGAAGTAAAAGAAGAAGAAATAGAAAAGGAAATCGAAGAAGAAAGAGGAATTGAGGTGCCAGAAATAGAAGAAGAAATTAAAGAGGAAGAAGAATTTATAGAAGCAGAAATAGAAGAAGAGATTGAAGCGGAAGAAGAAATAGATTATAATTCATGGACAGTTAAAGAATTAAAGGGATACTGTGAAGAAAATAATATAAAACTCCCTCCAAGTGCTAAAAAAGCTGAAATTATTGAGACCATTAAAAAATGGAAAAGTACGGAAGAAAATGATGTATCTGAAAATGGAGGAGTTGAAGCAAAAGAATATAATTTGGAGTCCTTTGGTATCAATATTAATCAACTAAATGCTGTTACTTTTGCAATTGCTTTATGCAGTTTATTTGAAAAATCAGTAACTAAAGTGAAAGTCGTAAAAAATGTTCCTCTTGGATTTGAAAATATAAAAATCATCGATACTTCGCTTGGGTTAGCTGAAATTGAAGATAATAAGATAACATGGTTAATTGACAATTTAGAACCTGAAACAACTGTCTTTTTGAAATTTACAACAGATATACAAATAGATACTAAAGAGCCTGTGAAAACAGGTATTATTGAAGTTTCTTATAAAGCAGAATCTTCATTTACAGGAGGATTAGCCATTGAAAAATTTAACGCCTTTACTAATAATAAACATTATCTAGATATGATCGAAAAAGATGAAGTTCCGGGGCTATGGGATTGCAATTTAGTTTTTGAAAATCCTTCAGAGTTTTTTATTGAACTTATCGATATTGATGTTCATGCTCCCGAAGCACCTGATACCA
>JABXJV010000356.1 GCA_013375355.1 Candidatus Helarchaeota archaeon | reverse complement strand
TCTTTCCCCATAATCAACGGTTCCTGACACCCGCCAATACCATAATCTTTCAAATCCTCATCTTTAATCCCTTTACTCTTTAATACAAAAAACATCTTGTCATCATTAAAAAGAGAAGGACTACTGTGCCCAATAGTGAAAAAGAAACGGCTAATCGATTTATATAGAGATTCAGGTGTATTATTATGAAGTTTTACCGAAAGATTTGGCTGTGGACTGTTGGATTCGAAAAAGGCATCAAGCACTATTTCGGTCATATCACAATTAAGGTCGTTCCCTTTTTCATCTCTACCTCCAACCATCAAATTCTGAGATATAGCCCAATTTCTGTCTCCAACATTAAATAAGGTTAAAAAGTGACGCACCAACTCTACTGAAAGTTCCTTTGAAATTTTTTTCCTCATATAAAATGGCTGGAGAATCCTGTCAATATTCCCCACCGAAAAAGCATAAGGGTTAGGCGCCTGTTCAATATTCATTACCATCCACAAGAGTGTAAAAGATTGAAGTGCTTCATATAAATTTTCTGCTCCATATTCAGGAACCTTTCTGCAAGTTCGGGCAATTAACTGAAGTTCCTTTTTACGAATTCCTTTATATTTGCTTGCCATCTCTTCAGCGATTTTACTGTATCGTTCAGCAAGTATTATCGTGGCGTTAAGGGAAGTTATCACAGCATCATAAAATCTGCTCTTTTCGAAATCATTCTCATTGATTTTCTTTTTTTCTTTGGCTTTTTCAATAATATTCTTAACCCCATCTCCTAACGCAGGTCTAAAATCACAGATGGTGTGTCCAGTAACCTGTTCCACAAAATATGCAACTTCCTTCGTCTCAAGACCCGTTGATGAATATACCTCAGATAATTGTTTTGCATATTCGTGATCAGCCCAGAAATTACGAACAACATCTATCCTCTTCTTCGTAAGCCCTTTTCTTTTATTTGGAGTAATATCATTGTAAACAGCCATAACATCGCAGTAGCCTTCAAAAGTTTCGACCTCAAAGTTTGGATTTATCAATGCGTAAGTCCTCGAAAAAGCGTCGTCTTCTGTTCCAGCAAAAACTTCACCAGTTCTAATCTTTAAAGGGAGTTTTTTAACAACTTCACTTAAAAGTTCTGCCTGAATCTGTGATTTGGAATATTCTCTCCTACTTTTCATTAATTCTTTTAATTTTTTCATCTTGATTTCCTGAACGAAGAACCATCCATCAAGTCTTTTGGTTGCAAGATTTGCCCTCTTTATCGCCTCTATACCCTTCCCAAGCCTTCTTATACTCAATATTTCAGAAAAATCTAAATTACTCATAATATTATTTCATCTTTTAAGAATCATTTCTAATTCAACCCAAACATTTGCAATGAATTTAGAAATATTATAAAATAAAGACAAGATTAGTTGCGCTCGACATATCAACAATTAACAAAATACGATATATAGGGTTCGATTTATGAATCCAATCTTAAAAGTACTAATTACTAATAATTTTCATTCTATGACATGTATTGTATATTATATATGGGCACGTCTTGGCGTGACCCTACATAATTATTTACAATTAGTTAATCCAAATTTATATACTGTAGAGTATAAAATAAAAAAATAGTAATAAAAACTTTTAAATCTTTTTAGAGTAAACTCATTTATCGAACCATTACATTTTTGTATATTTTATAGTTTTTACAAATGTATCCCATTTATTTTCTTTCATCATATAATTGAAGTTATATATTATCAAGCCTGATGAAACATCTGAAAGTCCTTCTTTTATTGCTTTTTCGAATTCCTCATTGGACATCTTTACCGGCTGAGAGACAGCCTGAATAGTCACCCAAACGGGCTTCTGGGTAAGTGATGCAATTTCCATTGTTACATCACCAATCCAATCAATATTCCTGTTACACATTAAATGATAAGACATAGGAGAAAAAACATCAACATATTGGGTAAGTTTTTCATAATCCTGACAAATTATCTTTTTTATTGCACCATTAAAGTCAGAAATCCGCCATGGGACACCAAATACTCCTAAAATTTTTCCTGGATATTTTTTATCGATTAACCTTTTAACATCTGCACAAAAATCCGTTATCTGTTCACATTTCCATTCTCTCCACATTCTGTCATTGTTATTCAAAATCCAAGAAGCAATCTTTTTCTTATCTTCCAAGTTATCTGGAATTTTAATTTCTTTATCTTTCTGAAATTTATTTAAACAATTATCACAGAAGCAAGTCTCATAAATTTTAGGTTTCTTCACTTCCCAATGACATGGATATCTAATAAAATCGAGCCATACTCCATCATAAACTCCTTTTGCAAACATTTCATCAATCTCTTTTAATTTCTTTTTTCTAACATTTTCACTTGTTGGACAAACGCCAGCATACCATCCATCCATTTCGAGCATCTCTCCTGTGGATAAAACGGGTCTTGAATCAGGAAATTCTTCCCATAATTTCCTTCCGCTAAATATTCCGATTCCAAAAAATGTTTTTATCCCTCTTTTATGCAGTGCATCAGTAATGCTCTTATCTTTAAACCTGCCCCATACTCCATTTATGCCAAAATCCGCAAGATAATCAGCAATCTCCTCATCAGATAGAGCTTTAAAAATCTCGGCGTCTTTATTAAATCCGTATATTCCAACCATCTTTTCAACATTTTTTTCACATGAGGTCAAAAACTTAAAAACTAACCCTAAGATTAATATTAAAAAAAGTGCTCTTTTCATCTTATTTCCTAATTACCTGAAAATTGCAATATGATTTTTAAGATTTTAATAAATAACTAATTGCATAAATCAAATTAGTGTTATAGTAGGGACAACCCTAGGGTTGTCCCTACAAGTCTGGTGGATATTGTAAATATTAAATTTATAAAATCATTTTTATCAAATTTTGAAATATAAATTTTTTTGTATCGCAATTTCTGGGTAATTAGGAATAATCTATATGTAAAATGAACCAAACATAATGAGATACATGGCTATTAAATGTATACATAGCATTTATGTCATTTCGAGCGGAGCCCTGAAACTTCGGGGCGGAGTCGAGAAATCTCCAAACAATAGAGATGTCTCGGCTTCGCTCGACATGACACAATAGTAGTTCTTTTATCACACTCTAATATATTTCACAATTTCATCATGTAGAACAGGTCTGAAATCTGATATTTTTTTATTCTCCCTTGTAGGGTGAACCCTATTGGTAAGAAGAATAGTAAAAAGTTTCCTTTCAGGGTCAATCCATATAGACGTTCCAGTATAGCCCAAATGACCAAAAGAACGTTCTGAAAAGAAACTCCCCAAAATATCATTTTCTCCCATAAATACCCTCCACCCAAGTGCCCATTTACATTGATTTATATTTTCCATTCTTTTTACAAATTCACTTATGGTATCAGAATTAATCAATTTCACTCCATTATAAGTTCCCCCATTCAAAATCATTTGACAAAATATTGCGATATCACTTGCATTACTGAACAACCCGGCATGTCCTGAAACGCCTCCCATAATATAAGCATTTTCATCATGAACTTCTCCCTGTATAATTCTTCCTCTCCAGAGACAATGCTCTGTTGGAGTAATGTCTTTTTTCATCCTCCTTGGAGGGCGAAAATAAGTTTTATCCATTTTTAACGGTTTAAATATATAATTTTTGCAAAATTTATCCAGAGGGCTTAAAGTTATTCTTTCAATAATTTCTCCAAGCAGAATAAATCCTAAGTCACTGTAATCACAGTCGGTTTCAGGAATATATTCAAGCAGAACTTTATATAAATTTTTTAATAAATCTATTTTATTATTTGATATTTCATAAAGGGGTTCCCACGACGGGAGTCCAGCAGAATGAGATAATAAGTTCCTTATTTTTACACGACTTTTATAT
>JABXJV010000355.1 GCA_013375355.1 Candidatus Helarchaeota archaeon | reverse complement strand
TCCAAGCTGAATCTTTGGGAAGATCATCTTTGTACATTTGAATCCAATTAGCTTTTCCAGAAATAATTTCTTTATCTAAAATTTTATGGAAAATACTGGAAATATAACCATGTATCTTGTTAATCCGAACAATTATGTATCTATTTTCTAATGAAATGAAGTTTTTTTCATCTCGAATTACCAAATCAGTTTGGATATCAGAAGAAGCTTTCGATTTTATCAAATTAAATACGGAGTAACCTAAACTAGGAATCGAGGCATTAAATAATAAAAATTTTTTATCCTTTTCCTTAATCATTTGTGTTATAAGTTCATTATTTTGACTATCTAATATTGTATTATTTTCTTCATTGATGGGTACTTTAACAATTCCCGTTCTATCCCAATTCAAAGTGTTAAATATTACGACAGGATTTTCAAAATTAGTAGTATTGATGTTTTTTATTAGAATTTCTAAACTATCTTTTTCTAATTTATTAGCTTTTGCCCGGATTTTTTTAAAATCTTCTTTTGATTCTTCATACACTTCTGGGATACTCGAACCAGGTAGAATATCATGAAATTGATTAAAGAGCAGAAGTCGCCAAAGATTTTCTACATTTGGATATTTAGAGCCAAAAAAATTGGAAAAAACAGACATTATCTCTAAATTCTTTAATTTTATTTCCATTCTTCTATTTGCATCTTTAATCCATGCATGAGTTGTATAAACTCCTCTATGGAATTCTAAATATAATTCGTCATTCCAAATTGGGTAATTTTCATATTTTTCTAAGATTTTAAAATAATCTAATGCGGTTATAAATTTATTTTGCCCTTGTCTCATTAAATCTTTCAATATTATTATTTCTTCAAGTAATGGACCTCCTCCACCATCACCAATTCCATAAACCAATCCTAATTCTTTCACATGTTGTTTGGTTTTCATTTTATTTATTTTCTTAAAATCAAAATCATAATTAAATTCTAAATCAGCTTTTGATAAGAAACTGCAAAGTCTTTTAAACCCTCCAAGATTGGGATCTTGAACAAACAAATTAAGTGAATAAGGAAATGAATATGTTAATATTTTTGAGCCATCGGGAGATTTCCAATAGAAGATACTGAATGGAAATTCATTTTCAGCATTCCAACACATTTTATTGGTATAAAAATACTTTCCACCACTTTTTTCCAAAATTTGGGGTAATTGCCAATTGAAGCCAAATGTATCACTTAACCAAGCAACTTCACTAACTTTTCCGAACTTTGATAAGTAATACCTCTGACCATATAATCTTTGTCTAACAATGGATTCTCCGTTAATTAGATTTATGTCAGGTTCTATCCACATTCCCCCAAGTAATTCAATTCGCCCCTCATTTACTCTTTGCTGGATTTTTTTAAACATTTTAGGAAAATATATTTCCATCCATTCAAAATATTGAGGTGAAGAGCAAGAAAACTTGAAAAATGGAAACATTTCCATGTGTTCTAGAGCATTAGAAAAAGTGATGTAATTTTTTCTAATTGTCTCTTTTCTAACCCAACGCCAACAGGCATCCAAATGAGATTGTCCTATTGAAAAAATTTGAACGCCTTTTAGATTAAAAATCAATCTAATAATCTTAAATAGGATTTTTGTTCCTGGATAAAAAAAGTTTCTCGTGTCTAACCATTTAATTAATCTATTTTTCAATTTACTTTGTAAAATTTCATCGATCATGTCAAATCCTCATTTAAAAAAACAGATATAATATTATAAACCCCTTAAAAATTCAGGTCGTAAAGGAACTTTATTATCGAGAGCCTGCTCAATAATTTCCAATAATTTAGCTTTATCTTGAGGTAGGGTACCCTTTATAGGAAGATAATTAGATGCATGATTAGTTCTGAAAATGCAATCCCGACTTACATTAATATTTTCAACCATAAGTTTCATTTCCTCTAACAATTCATGGGTATTTAATTGAATAAATTCTTTTTTTTGTATGTTTCCATGAATTGGAGTTCCAGGAACGACCATCAAGGTTAATGCTCCTAAATATTGTGGACTGATTGTAGAGATGATTTTCCCAGTATGTATTGCATGCTCCTTTGTTCTCTTTTTTCCTCCCAATCCTAGAATAACAGTTATAGATAATATGAAACCTGCATTTATTGCTTTTTTACAAGCTGTTATTGTTTCTTCAACATCCACTCCTTTATTGACATCACTAAGGACTTGCTCGTCCCCTGATTCGACCCCTATATATAAAATTTTAAGTCCAGCGTCCGATAATCTCTTTAAATCCTCTTCTGATTTTCTTAAAATATCAATGGCACAAGCATATGTTGAAACTCTTTCTAAATAAGGAAATGTTTTGTAAAAAGCTGTAATTATAGTTAATAAATCTTCTGTCTTCATCACTAATGCGTTTGAATCTAAAAGAAATACTCTGCGAACTTTTTCACCATATTGTAATCTAGCAGATATTATATCATCTAATATTTCTTTAATAGGTCTAACTCTAAATCTTTTTTTCGGCATCATTTTCTGCATTAAATAAGATCCACAAAAATAACAACAACCTCGTGCTGCTTGACTGCATCCAATCGTACACTGCAGTAATAAACTTCGACCTTCAGAAGGCGGACGGTAAACTGGTTCCACATATCTCATGAATATAGTATATATAGATTTTTTAAATAAATTTTGATTTTGAATGGAGTTTAAATATTGATCTGAAGATAAATTGTTAAATTATTTAAGGAGAAATCAAAATGATTAGCACAGGACAATTATTAGTAACCTTTTTGTTAATTGGAAGATTATTTTTATATCCAATAGGAGCGTTCATACTTCTTCAGCAATGGTATAAAGGAAAAGTTAGATATTATAGTGACTTGCCTTTTATTTTTGCATTTGTTTTAATAGTTATGTGTATTTATACTCCAATTGAATTATATTTTGTAGCTTTCTATCCTGCTGTATCGATTGAGAGTCCAATTGGGCAAATTGCATATTTAATAGATTTAAATTTAAATACCGTTGTTTATGGTCTGAATTTCGCAATTATGCTAGTGGTGTGGTTTCCCACGCATAAAAAAAAGATCTTATTGAGTATTATCATCTGGATAATTTTCACAGAAATAGCAATTCTTATTGCAGCCTTCGTTAATATAGCAATAATGGATATTTTATTAGTTGTGATCGGTCTTCCCATGTATTTAATTTTTGTTTTCACATTTTTCTTCTGTTACAATCAAAAGCGACTTCCCAATATTCATCCACTCTTAATAGGTTCTGGGATGACAACTATTCTCATAGCTCATTTAATTCATTCAGTGTTGGGTCAGATGGGCATTAGGCTTGCAGGAATTTATACTGATGCCGTTTGGCCTGCAATGATAATTTGGCTAGCTGGTTTTTTAATCATGATTATTGGATTTATAAAAAAAGCTCCATATTATGAAAAAATTTAATTTTTATTTCTCCCTTGTTTATCTGAATTTAACCTAGGTCAAAGTTTGGGAAAATTAAAGTGAAAAAAAATTAGTCTATCGGGAGTTGGATCTCGGTCAATAATTCATTTTCGGGTTTTTCCTTTGGATTTGTAAGATAAATTTCTCTTGTAAGTCCACCGATTTTTAAACCATTTTTTCTGGCATATTCAAAAAGTCGGGTATATGCTTCTCCTAAATTACTGTAAGACCCAGTATGAATTGTCGAAACTACTTTTCCACTTGGCAAGTATTTCACTTCAAAATCCTTTTCAACATTGATTCTTCCAGTGATTGGAACAGCAATTTCAATATCTGCATCTACATCATTGTAGCCTTTGTCATGACATATATACATTGGTGGCCCAACAATGGTTACCCGTTCTCTTTGATTATCTGGTTTAAAAATTTGTCCCATTATTTCACCTATTAATCTATTTATAGTCTTACCGTATGGTCCTTTTTCTCTTTTACTGATTACTCTCATTTTAGAGACTTTTTTAATAACTGGTTCACTAGTGCTCAAAAATAAAACCTCAATTGATGTATTTTCGAGCAAAATCTCCTCAATTTTCTTTAATCTGCTAATTTCTTGCTTAACATCTGATAATTTCTCAGAGAACATTTGTTTAATCAGCTCATGATTAGTCGTTTCCATTGCCATTAATAGTTTATTAATTTCAGTCAGGCTAAACCCCATTTCGATTAAATACTTAATTTTTAATGCTCTCTCAATTTGTGATGAGGAATAATAACGATAACCCGTCATGGGATCCTTTACCGCTGGAATTAAAATTCTTCGATCATCATAAATTCTCAAAGCCTTTTGTGTAAGTCTCGTAATTTGTGAAAATCTACCTATGGGAATTTGCTCGGATGACATCAACTAAAAATATTACGATTTTAATATAAAAATCACAGCAATTTTCCCTAGGTTCAAGTTTGAAATTCTTAAACAAAACCTATAATAACACCTTATAGGTAATCAGTTAATTACGTATTATGAAAAGAATTTTATAAACGACTATTAAAGAGTGCCCCAGACAATAAAAGATGGCTTGGATGAATTTTTCATGGAATTCGATGGCGAAATACCAGAAACTCAAGATTATGATAAAGAAAAACTCATCAAACTATTAGCAGATAGTATGGAGCGTGGTGAGATATATAGCTGTGGAAATTTTACTATTTTTGCCAAAATTATAAACATAAACGATGGTGATTTGGAATATCAAAAAAAATTTGCTGTAGTTTATGATAGACAAGCTGATATGTTAATAACTGGAGAGCTTGGACTACGGTTTATAGGAGAAAATATGTATAGTGCTGAAATCGTCTATGAATTACAAAAAGAGGACCGGTTGTTAGATTTGTGGGATCCAGAACTAATCGAGAAAAATAATAAATATTCAGAATTTTTAACAGGTGATGCTGAAACAATTGGAGCTTGCTCTGAATTGGTAAACGAAGATTATATCTCCAAAATCGAAGAGCGTATTCATCACAATTCTACATTTTTAGACGAATTAAAAGGTATTAAAGATGACCTAGATCCAGCAGATCTGAATTTCGGAGAGTCATACCTTACATTAGAAACTGCTATTACTGAACTCGAAGAAAAAGTGAAAAAACTCCGAAACTTACTCGAGTTTGGAACTTCCGATTTAAAAGATCTTTATTAAATTCGTGCAATCTAAATTAAATTCCATTTTAACACCTTAAATTTTAATTATTAATGGGCGAATTTAAAGGTTTAATATATTTTGTTGAAAGAATATTTACTTTAAAGAAAAAATTAGTTTATTTTTAATTAGCTGACTTTTAATTTTTCCTTCTAATTCTAATTCTTCCAAATATTTTAGGATCCAGAATACAGAGACTCTCATTAGATTTGTATAAATAGTTTTATGAATTAGATGAGTTCTTTGAAATACACTATTAGCCATCTTATGTGCAGTTTGTGGTCCTTTTAATTTTAATATCTTAAGAATTCTACGTTTTGCAATATCCATATCTTTCAAAAATTGTCTATATTTCTTCTTCTCTTCTTGCCAAATTTGGGGACGTCCGTGACCTCGAATTGCTAATTTTGCGTCTAAATTAATTAATTTCTTTATAGAACTTCTGAAATCCGAAATTGAAGTATGAATGTAAGGTGTATAAGGTACCATGTCGCCAGAAAATAGTATCTTTTTATTAGGTTCATATAAACAAATAGAATCAGGGCTATGTCCCGGTGTAAAGATTACTTCGAAACTAAATTCACCTAAATTTATTCTGTCACCTTCTTTTAACTTTCGATCTAATTGAAACTCCTCAAAATTCCCAAATGAACGCCTATAAATGAAACTAATCAGATATTTAATAAAGTGAGTCTTTCGAACAATTGGAAATGTTTTTTCTATAAACTCCCAATATTCAAAGCTACCTAAATTTCGAAAGTCACTATATTGTTTAATAGCTTTTTCTGTAAGATAATGTGCAAAAATTTGAGAATTAAAAGCTTTTTTTAGATTTTTTGCACCTGTAAAGTGATCGACGTGAGAATGGGTTATTATAATTGATTCAATTCGAGGAGATACTCCTAATGAGTGTAAAATCTTTTTAATATTTCTAGGTCCTGGGTCGTTATTCGTTCCAGCATCAATAAGTGTGATTTTTTTATCAATCAAGAAATTAACGTTTGCAGAACTGTATATATTCGAAGAAGGGGTTAAAATAAAAAGATTTTTAGTGATTTTATAAAGTTTTGGCATCAATAAGAACCAATTGTTAAAAGGAAATAAGTTTTAAAATAAATAAGAAAAATCATGGATTATAGGGGTCTGGAAGCTTCATATTTTCGATTTTTTTCTTTGGTAAGGGGTATTCCATTACGCGATACAATTCTCGAAATCCTAAGCCTTCGTATAATTTCATAGCATGTTCAGTGGTTCCTCTTACATTAATTAGAATCGTGTCAACATCCATATTTTTGAGATAATTAATTGCTTCAGAAACAAGTTTCTTTCCTATTCCCTTTTTCCTAAAATCTGCTCCTACAATTACAGATCGAATATATCCAGTACTTACACCGGTGGGATCGATATTAATATCTGCAAGTAGCAGACCGGAGATTTTTCCATCTTCACTTGCAACTAACATACCATTTTTCTTTAATGCGTCATATAGGCGCATCTTAATACCCCAAAGCCACCTTTCTTCGTTAAATTCAGCACCAGTTATTTCACAAAGTTGTACCATTAAATTCTTGGCATCTTCTATATCAACTTTCTTGAAGCGTCTTATTGTTATAGTCATTTTTATTCCTTCCTTTATTTAATTTTTATTTAGTTATATCATTTTCTATATTAAATAACATATATAAGTTTGTATTTCGATACAAATTTTAATTAAAAAGTCAAATATTTCTGATTACTCTTCTAACTTTTCTGATTTTTTTTACTTTCTTTATTTTTTTCTTCTTAACTGCCAATGGTCTCAAATATTTTGTCTTCAAACCGTGTCCTAATGAAATTATATTTTCCCGGGATACCTTCCCTCTAAAATTATGATCTATATCTAAAAGAACCCCTCCGATTGCTTCTTCAAATGATAGACCACAATCTTCCATTAAATTAATTCTTTTTCCCTCAGGATATTGAAATTTAATTTCCTCCCAAACTCCTTTTTCACTATTATACTTAGGAGGAATACATCCCATAGTTTGGTACGGTAAAGGTATTCCTTGATGAAGCTGGTAAGAGATTAGCTTTACAAAATATTCGTAAGAATCGTAATAGTGCTTTTTAAAATATTCTATTGTTTCTTTTTCTATATAATTTACAAACATTAAATTATCTGTTAGCATTCGTGTTAATTTCTGAGTCCACATTCCTCTATCTAGTCCAAACATGATGTTTAGTATTGGAGGCCATGGTTCGTATGTAAATATCTGGTTTTTCATACCATAATATCTTACTGCATTGACACCATCCCAGATTTCCGCTAAAGCATTATATGAAGATAATTCCATGCCCATAGTTGCAGCCCCTGTTAAATAAAAAAGACAGATGTGATAGCTTGAATCTTTCCACTGTGGAGTTCGTTCATTCCGAATATCCGTCATAATATCCCGAATTTTATCCGCGGCTGGTCCTAAACCTTCTATTTTTTTGGGTATTTCTTTTAATCTATAACCTAATTTCATATGGCGTCGATTGAAGAGATCATCATCCGCAAAAATTACCCAATAATCTTCAGAGAGTCCTTCCTCTGTGTGTACATTAAAAAGAAATGTAATCTCATTGGTCAAGTCTGAAACTGCGCAAAAAGTTATGTCATTACTTGGTCCATATATCATTTTAGAAGAGTAGCTACTTATATCTCCCTTGATAGCCATAACAGGGGGAACACCCCAAAATGTTACTGTTTCCCCCAATCTTTCTTTAGGGATTTTACCTTCTTTTGCAGCTTTAGAAAAACTAACAGTCTCATTAAACCTTGCATCCAAAAACTGACTAATAAATTCTCCCGTATATTCACTCATTTCTGCATATCCACTGAAATCTTCCACAATACGTAATCCCAGTAATGAATTTTCAGTAATTGGCAGATAATCTTTTAATTTATATTCGGGGGGTAACTCTTTAAACACTTCAGAAATCGAACGTAACTTAATTTCATCTATATCGTATATTTCTAGTGGCAAACAATCTCACCTTGCGTAGAACTCAATCAATGTTAAGAAATTATGCTTTTAAAAATAATAGATAATTATTGTAACTGTTATGTTTAATTGAATTGCAGTAAACTGAGTCAATAAATACTTTTGTTTTTCTTATTTAATTGGTGTGAAGAATTTATGGATCTCGACGAATTAAAGAAAGAAATGCCAGACATATTTGAAAAAGTTAAGCGTGATGTTGAGAAGACAATATATCGCCATCGCGCAGGATTAAGTCTAGGACTTGTGGAAATGGGAATTTCAGGAAGGGGCTTTATAGGTGGAATGTTTTTTTCTGGCGGAACTATGATCTTAATGAATTCTACAGCTCTAAGAGTATTAATGACAAAGAAAGAAATGAATGATGAAATAGTATTGGCTTATGTTTATCATAATCTACTTCACGAATATATCCATTCATTGGGTTTTCTTAATGAACGAGATTGCAGACAATATACCAATTATGTTACAAAAGAAGTAATTACTGACGAGACACATCCTGCACGTGTAATGGCTGCACGTGGAATAGGTGCATATTTCCCCGAGATTATTTATGCACCACCTGATTATCAAATGCAAAAATATTTAAAAATAGAAAGAGTCGAGAATTTCGATAAAAGTTCAACAACATACTATAGCTAACATAATTACTCTTTTTCTATTTCGATTTCAGCTTCTCCATGAAATGTCGAGTGCTGAAAAGTTATAAAAGTATGGGGAATAAATTACACATATCGAAATAGTAAAGAAAGTTGTTGAATATGGTAACGAAACCTAACATTATTTTATTTATAACCCATGACCAAGGGCAACTTGTAGGATGTTACGACTCCCCTCAAATTCCGAATTCGCTAAATACACCTAATTTAAACAGATTGGCAGAAGAAGGCGTAAGATTTACAAATTATTTTTGTACAGCACCTCAATGTAGCCCTAGTCGAGGTAGTATTCAGACATCGTTATATCCACATCAAAATGGGCTTATGGGATTAGCTAATCCTGGTCCAAAATATATTTACAACTGGACTTTACCAAAGACTAATAAAACCTTACCAATGTATTTAAAAGAAAATGGATATACAGCTCATTTAATTGGACTTCAACATGAAAGTAAGAGGTTTCGTGACATTAAAAGTACTCTGGGGTATGAAACAAAGAATAAAATTGATAAAATTCCAAAATTTTTATTAAAGTATAAGGATGACGAAAATCCATTTTATGCCTGCATAGGAACATTTGAAGTTCACATTCCATTCGAACCATTTGGGGTCCCTGATGATCCTAAAAACGTTAAAATACCCCCATTTCTACCAGATCACGTCGAAGTTAGAAAAGATTTTGCTGAATTTTATGGTTCTATACATTCTGTGGATAAGATGATTGGTAAAATAATAAATTGCTTAGAAGTATATGGAATGAAAAATAATACGTTGTTTATTTTTACTACGGATCATGGAATTCCTTTTCCAAGAGCAAAATGTACATTATACGATCCTGGAATAAAAACTGCTCTCATAATGTCTCTTCCTAATTCAAATTTGTTTTCTGGAGGAAAAGTTATCGAAAGTATGATGAGTAATATTGACTTACTTCCAACTATACTTGATTTTATTGGTGGGGATATACCAAAAAATATTACTGGAAAAAGTTTCCTTTCCGTTCTAAAAAATGAAAATAAGATATTTCGAAAAGAGATATTTGTTGAAAAAACCTGGCATGATACTTACGATCCGATGCGGGGAATTCGGACTGAGAATTATAAGTATATTCGTAATTTTGAAAAGTGTGAAACTGCATTTGAGGTACCTGCAGATATGGTTTACCAACTTCGAACTGGGAAATTAGTTGATAAAATAATGAAAGAAATCTATGAAAAGCCTAGATTGGATGAAGAATTGTATGATCTTAGAAAGGATCCTAATGAAATTACGAATGTAATTAATGAACCTGCTTATGATAATGTTGCCAAAGAATTACGAAAGAAACTCTATGATTGGATGGAAATGACAAACGATCCGATTCTTAAAGGAAAAATTATGCCTCCAAAGAAAATATAAATAAAAAAAGATAAAGGATAGAAATCATTATTTATTTATTGTTGCTTTGCTTAATT
>JABXJV010000354.1 GCA_013375355.1 Candidatus Helarchaeota archaeon | reverse complement strand
TTAGAATTCAAAAATAGGAGAAATAATGATTGATACAGGATTAAAAGGAAAAACAGCTATTATTACAGGTGCAAATAATCCATATGGAATTGGTGCCGCGATTGCCCGCCTACTTGCATCACAAGGAGTAAATATTTTTCTACATTATTACAGTCATGACGTTAATTTCCCAATAAGTGAATCACCGAATAGTCAAAATACAACAGGATTGTATTTCTACTTTGAGCAACAGAAAAAAAATGCAGATGAAGTAATAAAATCTGTTCAGGAATTCGGAGTTCAGGTCGCATCAATTGAAGGGGATTTAAGTAAATTGGATCTTGTAAAAGATATGTTTAGTAATGCAGAAAAAAAATTTGGAGAAATAAATATTCTTGTAAATAATGCAGCAGATTATATGGCAGACACGTTTTTGCCCGAAGAGGTTTTAAAAGATGAACAACCATTATGGGAAAATGGCCCGATTAAATCAACAATATCAAAAGAAAGTTTTGAACGACATTTCTCAGTGAATTGTCGTGCTGTTTCTATATCAATGGCCGAATTTTCAAAGAGACTAATCGTGAATAATAAAAATTGGGGTAGAATTGTAATTATAAGTGCTGACTGTGCGTGTGGCTGTCCAGGAGAAGTTTCATATAGAGCAAGTAAGTATGCATTAGAATCATATAGTCGGAGTGCAGCCGCTGAATTAGGAAAATATAATATAACTGTAAATGTTGTCTCACCAGGTCCAATCCAAACGGGATATATATCTCCAGAAGGAGAAAAAGCAATCATTCCAGAAATACCTTTAAGGAGAGTAGGCAAACCCGAAGATATAGCTAATGCTGTTTTATTTTTTGTATCAGAACAAGCAGATTGGATTACTGGTCAACTGCTATTTGTTCATGGTGGGCATAGGATGGCTTTAGGTCAATAATATTGTAAAAAATGAGTTCTAGCATAAGTTTGCAGCCGCCCGAAGGGCGGTTTTGTGAATTCCGAACGGTCGTTGCAGTAATTGAAGTTTTTATTAAATCCTGACGTTCTATGCGCAGCATGTTTTCGGCAGCTGAAATTAGGCGTTATTTTCTCAGGCGAAATCCATCTCAAGCGAAGGAATAAATATCAATGAAAAATAAAAATATTTTATCGTAATATATTAAATCTAATGGTTCGCAAATCGTAATATCCGAGGAGCATATAAATGGCTCATTGTTAATATTAAATTTAGCAATGGGTTGTTTTTTTAATAGGGCAACAGTATTAATCTTGTTTATTTTTATATAAATAGAAATTGGGATTTGGATAATTTTCTTGACTTTTTAATGTTAGGAATATAATTTATTATAGAGTTAACACTGCTTTATTTTTATATAATAATAGAAAAATTATTGGATTAATCATTAGTTAAACCTATTCCAGAGATTGTAAAGTAAGAATTATAAAGAAAAACAGTGTTCGAAAATGAAAATAATAATAAATATTGCATGTATTTGTCTATTTGTTTTTAAATATGATTATTGTCTATTACAGCAAATTTCAGATGGTCCATATCTGGGTCAAAAGCCACCTGGTACGAAACCAGAAGTTTTTGCTCCAGGTATTATTT
>JABXJV010000353.1 GCA_013375355.1 Candidatus Helarchaeota archaeon | reverse complement strand
ATGGAACTACCTGTAGTTAAACTATAAATAAATGTGCAACAAAATGCTACGGCGAAACTTAAAAGATAAAAGTAATATGGTTCCTTATGTTTCTTTTCGCGCATTTTCTTTTGTTTGGTGTAGATTTCGGTAACAACGATTTCTTCTAATTCTCTTCCCTTCCCTTCAGGAGCTAAGAGATAAGCAGCAAATATTGCTGTACTCAATGGAAAAATCATTAACATAAACATGAACTGATATGAAAGTCCCAAACCGCCCAATTTTTCTGCACCAAACATCATAAGGAAGGGAGCCAAGACAGTTGCTCCTCTTGAAATAGTTCCTGTCCATCCCCCTGCGGTGCTTCTAATATGAGTGGGAGTAATTTCTATGCCTAGAATCACTCCCGCAGTTGTTAAAAGTGTTCCACCAAAAATTCCTAACATCCCTCCAGCAATAATAAGGATAATGATAAGAGGATTAAACAAATCTCCACAAACAAACACGGCAGGCCAAGAAAAAATAACCAAACCAATCAAAGTCATTGCTCCAGCTCTATGTATAGTTGGAACCCTACCCCAACGGTCAAGTATAGATCCTGCAATAAAGGTCCCTGTACCAGTTGCAAGTAAAAGGGGCAAGGATGCAATTCCAATTAACTCAGGAGACATGTTCAAGTCTTTTGCGAAGTAAAGTGCGAAAAATGTTAATTGAGCAAAACCAACAAGTGTACCTAAGAAGCCAATAATGCTCCCTAAAATCATTACACGACGAAACTCCTTTTTCCAAGGCGTAAACCATCCAATTTTAGGTTTTAGACCTCTCTTTTTCCGCCATTCTTCATATTTTTTCATGGCGTCAAATCGTTTAGTTTCTTTTAAAAAGAAAAATAAGGGGATAATAAAAAAATAACCGATACTAGTCAAGAAAAATATGCTTTGCCAAGTGGTTAATAGTATTTCGGAGGAAATTTGGACTCTCATACCAGTTGCTTGGATAATTCCGCAAGCAATACCTCCAATTGCTCCAAGAGCAAGAACCATCCCAATCAAACTGCCTCTTAAATCGTTAGGAGCTTCTTCTGCCATTATAAGTACAACAATATCAGCAGAAAGGAAATAATTTGCTAAAATTCGAAAAATAAGAAATATAACTAATCCATCAGACCCAGGAGGCGAAAATGATATAAGAACTGAAAATGTGATAAAAGCTATGGAAGTCCAAAGGGTTAATGGACGACGACCATGTTTATCAACTAAATATTTAAATGAAACTGAAGCCATAACTCCAATTCCTGCAATACTTAAAACTATCCCCATCGTAACAGGATTGCCTGCAATATCAAAATATGTAAAAAAATCCGGATTTGTAATTCTCCTAAAATCTAAATTAATCCCACCACCAATTCCTGACATAGCTAGAGTAATTGCAATTGAGCACCACCCGTCAAAAAAGTTTACAATTCCAGCAAAAATGAGAACGAACCAGAGATATTTATTCATCTTAGTTGGAACCCCCATTTCTGATCTCCGCTTCTCCCTTAATTTGCGCCGTTCTTCTTTTGATAATTTTTTTGGAGATTTAATATTTGCTATTCTTTCTTTGTCTTCTGTCAGAATCTAAATCTCCTTATTGAAAAATTTAATAATAAACTTACTCTTTTAGGTATATTATAAAATTATAGCTCGGTGGTCTTAATCACAACGAAAATAAAATGTATAGGTTTTGACTTATATTCAACTCTAGTTAATACTGATAATCATAATTGGAATGAGATGATAAAAGTAGTATTTCCTATCATCCAAAATCTTGGGTATAAAGGTTCATTTGATAGTTTTCTAAAAATACAAAATGAAGTTTATTGGAAATGGAGAGATTATAGAGAAAAAAATCATGTTGAAGTAGATAATAGGATTTGGTGGAGAGAAACTCTAGAAAAATTAAAGATCAAGTTTAATGAAAGCGATATCTCCCAAATAATTATAAAAAGCCATAATAAATGGAGAACTCAAATAAAATTATATCCTAAAGTCAAAGAGTTGCTATCAGATTTAAAAAAACATTATAAACTTGCCCTAATCTCTAATATTTCGACAGGAGATTTGTCAAGAGGAGATATGAAAGTATTCGGGATATTTGATATATTTGATATTGTAGTTATGTCTTCAGATTTAGAAATAAGAAAACCTTCCCCAAAAATCTTTGAATATGTTTTGGAAAAATTGAATATTAAAAAAGAAGAAATGATTTTTGTTGGAGATACATTATATGATGATATTCAGGGAGCTAAAAATGTAGGATTGAGTATGGCTATTCATATAAAGAGAAAAAGATCATATTTCTTTCCAGATTATTATATTGAACCTGATAAAACAATTCATAATTTACATGAAATTAAAGGCATTTTGAATGAAATATAAAATAAAAATTTGAAAAAAATGATTTTATACTTTACAGGTGAAAATTATGTTAAATTTTACATTTCTAACTCTTCTTTGATTCTTTTTCTTGTAATTTTTTTCTATTAACCTTCCCTACAGCTGTTTTTGGTATCATCCGAATGAATTCTATGTATCGAGGATACTTATATGCTGCTAATTTTTCTTTAGCCCAATTAATAATTTCTTCTTCCGTGACTTTTCCTTTAAATTCCTTCTTCAACTGTATATACGCTTTTATATTCTCCCCAGCAAGTTCATCTGGTATTCCTATAACTGCACATTCTAAAACAGATGGGTGCTGATAAAGAGTTTCTTCTACTTCTCGTGGCAATATTCTGTATTCCTTATATTTTATCATTTCTTTTGTTCGCCCAACTATATAAAAACAACCATCTTCATCCATTTTTCCAATATCTCCAGTTCGGAGCCAAATGTTTTCCTGCTCATCTTTTATTAAAGTTCTTGAAGTTGCTTCTGGGCTTTTCCAATACTCCTTCATAACTTGAGGACCGCGGATTAGCATTTCTCCAGCAAGACCCGGTTCTAATTCTTGACCAGTTTCTAAATCCACAACTTTTAAATCGGTATCGATAATTGGAATTCCTACAGATTTGGGATTTGGTTTAAACCAAGGGGGTTGTAAACATGCCGCTGCAACACATTCAGTCAATCCAAAACCTTGAACGGCAATTAGTCCGGTCCTATCTTCAATCTTTTTTGCGATTTCATAAGGTAGAGGTCCACCACCAGCTAATAATACACTTATTGATGACATATCATATTTCCCAAAACTTGGATGCTGCAAAAACATCTTATACATAGTAACAACACCTGCAAAGTGTTCTACCTTATATGTTTCAATATCTTGAAGAACACTTTCGGGATCAAATCTATCATATAGAATAATCATACTTGCAGCACATATTGAAAGTAAACTAGTTGCAAATCCAAAAGAATGACAAACCGGTAATATTTGAACAGATGCCATTTTCCCAAATTTTGAGTTCAATTCCTCCGGATTATCTCTTAAAAATAAGCACTGAAGAACATTAGTTAATGCATTATAATGTGTTAAATATACCCCTTTAGGGAGCCCTGTCGTCCCTCCAGTGTATAATAATGCTGCCAAATCTGTTTCTGGATTAATTTTTACTTCCTTTTCCAAATTAGAAGGTCTTTCTAAAATATCTTTGAATGAAATGGTGTTTTCAAATTTTTCTCCAATGACAATTATGTTATCAATTTTTACATCTTGAGAAACTTTATTGATAACTGGATAAAGATCATCCTGAACGATTACGGTTTTAATTATCCCAGCATCATTCAAAATATGTCTAACTTCTTTTTGTCTTAAAAGAGGATTAATAGGGACAACTCCCGCACCAGTTTTCAAAATCCCAAATTGGCTAAAGAAATATTCGGGAGAATTTTTAGTCATTATTGCAACTGCTGCTTGTTTTGTAACTCCTAATTCAGTTAATCTATTTGCAACTCTATTCGAATTTTGAGAGAAGTCTCTATAGGTATATTTTTTATCATGCAATTTATAGTAAATTGCTACATTATTGGGAAATTCTTCAGCAATTCTATCTAATAATTCGGGAATTGGAATTATAGGATAATCAATAGTGGTTGGCACATCTTTTGGGTACCATTTTTCCCATGCTCTGTCAGGTCTAACCCATGAGCTTTTTTTCTTATAATGTGGTTTCATTATATTTAAACGAGTTACCATTTAATCCCTCTTGAAATAAGTAGGATATAATACATAAAATAATGATAAAAATTTAGCCAATTAATTTTTATCGAAGATTTATTAATGATATTTAAAAAGTGTGTTATTAAATTTATTTTGACTAAAATACCACTTAAACTAATTTAATTTAATTTTTTCAAAGAAGGATTAATATGTCTTTAATAGAAGAGTTAAAAAAAATAGTTGGAGAAGAATGGGTTACTGACCGACCGGAAGAATTAATAATTTACAGCAAAGATATGACAGAAAATGAACCTTCTAAGCCAGATGTTGTGGTTATGCCAAAGTCGACTGAAGAAGTTCAAAAAATTGTGAAATTAGCAAATGAAAAAAAGATACCCCTAACACCATATGTCGCAGGGGCAAATGTTGGAGGGCTAGCAATTCCCACTAAAGGTGGAATACTTATCGATCTTAAACGCATGGATCAAATCCTCGAAGTTGATGAATCTAATATGTATGTAATAGTAGAACCTGGGGTTACATTT
>JABXJV010000034.1 GCA_013375355.1 Candidatus Helarchaeota archaeon | reverse complement strand
TATGGTTATTTTAAGAGTAATGATACTAATGATCGTTCTAAATACACAATAGACAATTTAATTGCAATTTTAATGAATCTTGAGGTATATCGGACTTATGAATACGATTATGAATATCAAATAAATGCATTAAGAAGATCTGAGAACATAATGGGCAAAATCTTAGAGGATTTTAACATCTCGAACGGTCTAATTCTTAACTATAGTAGAAATTGGAGTATAAAGACTTTTGGAAATCAATCTTATGTAAATTCACTAGGTATTATTTCATTGTTAGAATTATCTCAATCCACCCTTAATGAGACTTATATTGGAATAGCTGAGAACATATCTAATTTCTTATGGAAAAATTTCTATGATAATGTTTTACAAGGCTTAAATGATTCGATTAGTGACACAACAAAATATTTAGAAACTAATTCGTGGGCAATCCAAGCATTTTTAAAACTTTATGAAAAAACTCAAAACGTTACTTATTATCTTCAAGGACGAAATATTTCATATTTCATCAATAATCATTTGTGGGACGTTTATAATAAGATATATAATTATTCAATGGATTCTGGTGCAAGTGCTCAAAACTCTACTAAAAAAAGTACAAGAGCAAATTCTATTGCGATTTTAGGATTGCTAGAATTTCGTTTCCCAGATTATTATTTAACACGAGCCAATACGACGATGAGACTTCTACTAGAGCATACAAGACCAGATGATGTTGGTTTTTACACCCTTTTAAGTCGTGATCATGATCAATATCTAGGTTCTGAATATGAAACAGTTATAGATAATTTCCTAGCAATATTAGCATTAACTGAGTTGAGTTCAGAGACGAATCTGACTAATTACTTATATAATACCTCCATTGAGATCTATAACCGTATTAATTCAACATTTTATAATTCAACAATTAAAAATTCTACAGAAGGTTATTACATAATTGGAGTAGATCACTACGGGGAATTTATTAATCAGAGCTCTTTAATTGAAAATACTTATGCACTTCTTGCTTTATCAGAACTTTATAAATTAACAAATAATTCTGCTTATTTACAAGAAATTAACAAGACTTGGCATTATATAAACAACTCATTATGGCACAACGCCACTGGAGGTTATAATAATACATCATTGGAATTTGGGGGTCAAACTAATCGTAATTGTTTTGATCATTTTCTAATTATACTAGCAAATTTAGAAGTAGCTAATGTAGCTAATATTAGTGGCATTTACCCATCACTTGAAGGTAATGCTACAAAAATGGCGAATATAACTCTACAAATAATCAATAATAATATGTGGGACAATCAATCTGGGGGATTTTATACATCAGCAAATACAACCTGGGGGATTGATTCAGCAAATCAAAATAAATTCGATGCGAAGAGACTTGATTCAAACAGCTTATCAATAATAGTTCATTCAAGATATCTTGAACTTTATCCAGGAGATATAAATAGTTCGTTATACTCAAATAGAACTAACAATACTTTAAGTTTTATTGAAAATACACTGTGGGACAGCACTTTAGGGGGATTTTTTGATTATTCTAATCACAATGGAACGATAATTGGATCAAATAAATCCACATCTGATAATTGTTGGGCAATGTTGGCATATAGTAAATTATTTGAAAATACTAATAATTATACTTATTATTCTAAATCAGAAGAAATCTTGAATTTTCTTAATCTGTACTTATGGGATTATGAAAGTGGAGGATATTTTACTGGCTATTATAAGCAAAAAGTGGAAAATAGAAATTTAAAAACTCCTTTTTCCGAATTTATGGCGATTAGAAGTTTAGTAGCGATATCCAAAAATCGAGACAAATTATCTATATCTCCATTAATTAATATTCAAATCAACAGTTCAAAATTGGACTCTTTAGGAAGATATATTGACTCAAATATTATTGTTTTTGATACTGATGGAAACAAACTTGAAAATGCAAGTGTAGAAATCTTTTTGAGTGGATTTGTGGACAATATTGGCTTTAGTCCTATTTACGGGTTAGGACAAAAATTTAATTTTACATCTAAAAATTCAAATATTTATAATTTCAATTTAAATTTCTCACCATATTATGGAAGAATTTATATAAACCCCCTCATTTTAAATGAATCATATGGTGCATCCTGGAACGTATATTTATCTAATAGAACATTTTCGACTTATATTTCAAGAGTATTCGCAACTTTAGGTTCACTTCTCTTAAGTTTTTTTGACCCCATTAATTATGGTTTTTATAATACTAACGGAACAAATTTAAATAAATCAGCAGAAGAAAATTTTCTTGGTATTTACACAACATTAGATTTTATTTCTTCAACAGGTTTAAATTTAGCTATTAATTGGCAATTTGCCGCATTTGATCAAATCATGTTGAATTATAGCGATAATGCAACTAGATTCATGTATAATGAATTTTCAGTTGGAAATTCGACACATAGAGGATTTATTTCAAAAACCGATAACAACGGTTCTCATCTTTCAAATTATACACAATGTAAAGATAATGCATGGGCAGTTCTTGCATTTCTTAAAATATATGAATTGACAAATTACCAATTATTTTTGGATGTAGCTAATGCTACTTGGAATTATTTGAATTTGACTTTCTGGGACAATAAAAATGGCGGATATAATTCTACAAATACCACCACCTCTCAAGATGAAAAAAGTCTTTATGATAATTTTTTGGCTATTTTAGCAAATTTAAAAATCGGAAGTACTAGCCAAATAAATCAAACTATAAGAAATCAAGCTTTAGCTTTGGCTAATTTTACATTAAATGAAACAGTCTCAAAACTTTGGGACTCGAGCATATATGGATTTTATTCAAATTTTAATCATACATGGCAACCCATATATGGAATTGATGAAAAATCCACAATTATTAATTCTCTGGCAATTTTGACCATGATTGAATATTTAAGAATATATCCAAACGCAACCAACTATTATACTAAAATAAATCAAACTTCAGATTTCATGTTAAATTATTTATGGGATTCAGGATTTTTAGGTTTCTTCTCTCATTATAATGGCTCTGTTGGCATCAATAACACAAATAAAACTTTAAAAGATAATAGTTTTGCAATATTAGCTTTTTCTGAACTTTATGAATTTACAAATAATTATACACATTATATTAATGCAGAAAAAACATCATTTTTTATTAACTCATTTTTTTGGGATCCTGGTTATATTGTTGGAGTTTATACCAATAAATCATCTATTTATGGTTATATCGATCCTAAGGCTCAAACTGATACTTATTCTTTGCTCTCTATCTGTAGAGCATTAATTAAGTTATATTCAATACGATTGAATTTAAAAAATCCACCAGAAGCAAATAATTTTACAGTTGAACAGAAAATAACTGGAAAAATTGAAGATTTATATGAAATTGAAATTGAAATTTTTGATGATGCTAATATTCCACTTCATAATGCAACTGCTTTCGCAATTGTAAATGGTATAGATCAGATTTTTAAATTTAATAATATTGTAGATAATTCTTATAAGACTACTGTAAATGTTTCAAGATTAAGCTTTACTATCTATATCAATGTGTTGATTTTTAATGAATCTAGTTTCACTGCAGGATTCTATACTTTCGAATTCTATAGAAAATTTCCAATTTACATCCAAATTGCTCAAGATACTTTAGCCTGGTTGACAGATACTCTTTGGACAGATTTACCTTATGCTGATGGATTCCTTCCAAGAATTGATTTAACCACTAAATATGCTTTCAATAATTTTATGATGTTGGAATCAATTT
>JABXJV010000033.1 GCA_013375355.1 Candidatus Helarchaeota archaeon | reverse complement strand
CGGAGAAAAATACCGGGGTAGTTGCGATGAAAGTAACTGCAGGAAATAGTTTGATAGGGAAAATCAGCGGACAAGACCTTGTGCGTTATACTCTTAGTCTGCCAGTGCATGTCGTGAATGTAGGTATAGAGGGGTTCGGGACACTCGAATCCTGTGTTAGTCTATCGAAGGAAAGGCATTTATCAAACGCGGAACGTGACAAACTCCACAAAAAACTTGCGTATTCTCCTGAATTGTATAAAATACCCTATCATGATCCAAATTATTGTGACGGATTTTGTGCCTGATTTTATGTCATTTCAAGTAGAAAGCTATGATTCCAAAAAGCCGGAATTAATATGGTTTACATAAATTATTCAAGGGCAATTCTTTAATTTCCCCTCTGATTTTGTGGTTCAGGTATATTCTACAGACAGTAGAAATTTGATTAATCGAACTTCTGCAAATCAACCATCAGAAAACAAATATAAGGATTACGATGTATGGTAATCTGGCAATATCTGGGTAGTCTACCCATTTAACAATCCTTGGAATATAATTACTGCTGCAATGTCGTATTCCAGGAATTAAACCAGAAGCCTCAATCAAATATCTTGCAATTGAAACTATCTTAATTCTTTCATCCAATGCAAAATTTGTCCAATTTGTTCTGAAGGGATACACATACTCTTTTATAGCATCTTTATAATCAGGACACACTAAAAGAGGATTATCAGGATAAGAATAGAAGTATTGATTACATATCCGGCATTGTCTTACTGAATTATCTTCATGCATTTTTAATCTAGTGTATTGTAACGCAAATAACATGGATATAATATAGATTTTCGAATATTTGTTTAAAATAAAATGATGTAATTATAATCCAATTATTGTCATTCCCCCCGAAGCTTCGGGGGGAATCTACTTTTTGAAACTTCATTATGTAAGGAAACTTTTTATTCATAATAAATGCAAATTTTATTAATAATAAAGGTTGATAAAGATATCTCAAATATGTGAAAATTTTCATTAAATTAGTTAGTAATCACAAAAAATCAGAAAGGCCCAAAAATTTTTTGATATATGGTTATTAAGTTTTTAATTTAAAAGGGAAAAAATTAAATTTTTAAATTTGCATATATAATAAATTTTTAATATATTCATAATGAATTTTATGTTCTAAAGGCTAATCCTTCGAGTCTGATTGCTCTCCCTTCTATATCAACAGCATTTCGAAATGAACAATCATCTTTCTATTGAGTAAAGATTATATAGATTAAAATAATTTCCTTATTTCAGGATTATTGCTCAGATTATTAAATGTAGGGGCGGTTGGCGAACCGCCCCTACAAAGGGATGGTGGTATGTATGTAATGTATAGATATTTCACTTAAAAATTATAACGTTATGAAGATATGATTATTCAAATACCGGCACACATTTTATAACAGTAGGGGCGAAGCATTCAACTAAAGAGTTTTCAAAAAATTTACATTATAGACAAAAAAATGCTTCGCCCTTACCACAAGAAAAATAAATCAATTTAGAAAAACAACAGGCGCAAAATTATGACAACATAATTTTTTTGACCATACAATCAGAAATGTAGGGGCGAACGGCCGTTCGCCCTTACTAAATCAAATCCTTGAATACATCATTAACAATCCGTTAGAATGGGAATTGGATAAAGAAAATCCAAAAAATTGGGGAGCAAATCCATGATTGGAAAAACAATTTCACACTATAAAATCATCGAAAAACTTGGTGAAGGCGGAATGGGTGTGGTTTACAACACCAAGGATCGAGATATAATCCTCCTTTTCAAAGTGGTTGCTTGTTAACTATGAAGATATGTTCATCAATACCTCGAATTTATTCTAAAAATAACAAAATTAACCAAAATACCTGCATGAAAAATGCAGATTAATTTTATAACTAATAATATGGGAGGTTAATATGAACACAAAAACTTCATCTTTAGGTCAAAGCCGCAGGCAGTTCTTTTCAAAATTTCTGCCAACGGGGACATTATTTTGTTTGGGATGCAGCAAGTTGCTGGCTTGTGCTCAGCCAGAGGAAAAACCTACAGTTTTAACCGGCCAGTACAAATTCCTGGAAAATTCAGGGATGAGCTTTCAACAGGTTTTTGATTTCGCTTTTAAAGAGTTTTATATTCCTATTATGAAGAACCTTGCAAACGAGATCGGAAAAGACAAATTTATCGATATGTTAAAAAAAGCCAGTTCTGAGT
>JABXJV010000352.1 GCA_013375355.1 Candidatus Helarchaeota archaeon | reverse complement strand
TTTTAGTTTTATTTATTGCCTCTGGGATGCTAAAGCTCATTTTATGAAAGATAAACAGTTCATTAATCAAAATACAGTCGAAATGAGTAAGTTCAGTTGCATTTTTACTAGGATGAAATAAACTATTTGTTGTATTTTCATGACCATATTTAACAATAACACGATAATAATAAGTCATATCTTCTTGGTTTACGACGCTAACTGTAAATTTTACAGTGTCATTTGCTGTAATGATTTTTGGATAATGGGAAGTTCCGCCAGAACTATCTAGAACCCCAATTGCAGAAAAACGTTGGACTGGATAAGTGATTATTGAATAGATATTAAAACCAACAACTATACCCAGTGCAATTAAAACTGGAATTATATATATTTTAAAATTGGTTTTTGAGATATCTTTTTCGTTTTCACTCATTTATTAACCTTAGTTTCTTTATTTGTAATAATAATTTTCTTCTTCAATATTTCTTTCTCATCTTTCCTTCGTTGATAAGATTTTCTGGCATGATAAATTAATATAATTCCTATTATGATAGAGACTATGATGATTGTTATATAAATGGGCATAATAAGGTTCATGAATTCTTTATTTGATACTGATTCGAATCCTTTAAGTAAACTCAAAGGGAGTATGCCTTGTGCTATAGATTGGGCTTTTTTTGCCTTACTGATAGCTATACTATAATTTGTTTTAAAAAAATCGGATTCTGCCTTATTTAAATAGGTCATTGCATTCGCAAGACCGAGATATAAATACCATACATCTCCTTCATTTAATTCAGTGCCTAAAAGAATTTCGAAATTTGAAAAAATCAGATCTTCTGCAAGAGTTATATTACTAATGGCGTCACTTTCGGCATCGAGAGCGCTCAAATCATGCGGAGTTTGTTTATATTTTATATTATAGATGAAATTTTGAGAGGAAGAAGTAAAACAATTTATAAAAAAACATAAAATTATAAAAGAAACCGCTGCCAATTTGAATTTCATGAATTTCACAATGCAGGCTATTTTTTTTGAATTATTTCAAGCCAGCCTTTCTTTTCGTACTTATCAACAATTTCCCTTATTTCTCCTAATGAGAAATTACATTTCTCACTTATATCTTCAAGATTGTTCTTTCCATCAGCATATTGTAAACAAAGCCCTTCTTTAAACGCGAATTTCTTTTTAGCATATTTGGGGTCTAATTTAGGGTATACCTCGGTTGGAGATAAAGTTTCGAGTGGCACGGTAGTTGTTGTTGGTATAGAAGTATCAAAAGCAAGTGCTGGAGTTGCTTCAACAGCTTTTACTTTCTTTAATCTTATAATTTCATACGCAATACTTTCAAGTTCATAAATTTCTTGTAACTTGTCGAGTGCTTCATCTATCTTAGCAGTGAATGCATTAAGTACTCCCCGATATGCAAGAAGGTTCCCGCTTTTTCCAGTAGCGGAATATAAAACAAGCATAACTTTTTTTGAAATTTTAAAAAACCCTAAGAGAACCCCACTTAATGGTATTGAATATTGATTGATTTCAATAAGTGAAAAATTAGTTTCGACATAATCTTTAATATATTCTGCTCTTTCTTCTTCTAATTCGGGATCAATATACTTGAGATCTGCGAGATCATCAATAATTGCAATTTGGGTATTAAGTTGAGGTAATAATGCTTTCATTTTTCCTTTAAGCTCATTCACTACTTCTGTTAATGGGTTATATGACAAGATATTTCCTCTCATGGTTGATAATTGGATTATTAATAACCAATTTTTCTTTACATTAAAAATTACTTAATATTTGATTTATATTAAATTCATACTTTTAAATTATTTGAATAGGTTCACAAATGTAAGTGTTTTTAAATTATAAAAAACTGGTATAATTAAAAACTAAAAAAGTTTGAGGTTAAGAATTCAATAATTATATTAAGTATTAAGTGGAAAAATACATATTAAATGTAGAAACTAAGAGAATGGTGGAGATATAACTTTATTTAATAATTTGATCTGATGTAACTACTTTGGAAGCGAGTTGATATGGAGCGGAGTGAAATTATAAAACAAATAAAGATGTTAGTAGAGGAGGCAAATACATCTATTAAAGAAAAACATTTTATTATAGTTTATGAAAATTATACGAAAGTCGCTGATCTTTGTAAACAAATTGGTGATGAAAAAAACGCCAATAGTTATATGGAGGCTGCAAATAAATTCAAAAAACGGGCAGAAGTAGTAGAGCACGAAAAAGAATTACGTGACGCAATAAATAAAGCTCTTGCATTAGCCAAGATAGCAAATGAAAATAAAGAATATTCTAGAGTCAGTGATATTTATTATAGTATCGCATCAAAGTTATACGACCTTAAAGATGAAGAAACTGCAAAAAAATTTAGTGACGCAGCTCGAAAATTTCGAGAAAAAGCAGCCCTAGAGGAAGTACCAAAAGAAGTCAAACCTTCAGTACCCACAGAGATACAGGAATCAACTGATGTAGCACCAATTGATCAATTCGCCTCGGCTTTGAAAATTGGAGTTGAAGCTAAAAAAACGGAACCTCCACCTGATGATGAAAGTGTACCATTTACTCCACCCCCTACTATGAAAGAACCTATAAAAATTCCACCTGCTAGCGCATTAGGAGAAATGGATGTCAATTTAGATAAATTAGATCAGTTTCTACTGGATTTGGGGCTTAAATGTCCAAGTTGTGGTAAAGAATTATCCGAAGAAGAATCGGCAACTCTCTCAAAATGTCCAAATTGTGGCAATAACTTGGTTTGATATTAATTTAATTTGGTATTATTTTTCTAAAAAATATTTTTCTTTAATTGTTTTAATAGTTCCAGATATGCCAATAATATAAAATATTACTTCAGGCTGCTTTTTTCTATCAAAACTGGTTATAGTAGCTAGGGCAGTTCTTAATTTGTCAAGTTCCTTTAAATTACATCTTAAAATACCCTTTTTATTTTTGGGATCAAAATTCATAAGCCAAAGTCCCATTTTACTTGTTCCGTGTTCGCCGTATAATGTATACAATTGATGCCAAATAGTATTCAACAGTTTTTCTTCTGTAATTTCGTTAATTTTTGAAATAATTTCAAATGCGATATATCGGTGCTTCTCTGCCTTCAAAAATTATAACCCTCTATTCTTAATTATTTCTAACGGAATATCTGAAACTGCTTTTTTACACATCTCCTTAGGCATATCTACAAGTCCCATTATAGCAATTAATTCTCTGGCTGCTCTCATTTCATAAATTGTTCTTGCACTTGAAGTAATTAAAAATGGAGTTTTTGCACGAATAATATTATAACTCATTTTTCTAAGCAATCGGATTTGTTTTGAGCGATTCAGACCACTAGTTATAATTAATGGACGAATAAATATTTCAATGGCTTTGGAATTTCGCGTAGCAAGTTTTGCAGCCTCATAAGTTAAAAGATCAAAATTATTGTAATCAAAAAATGTTAAAAAATCTATCCTAGAATCTTGAAGAGCCCAGTTGAAAATTGCTTTTTTCTTACATTTTAACGTAACGATATCGATATTAGGTCTAATATTTCTAAGTCGTTGCTTTATACCTTTAATATCATCACCAATTATCTCTGAACTTGTTAATACTTTAATTTTAGATTGAATATTACTTTTAAACTCTTGAATTTTTTTAAAGGGTACATTATTAAAATCCGCAAAACACACGTAAGAATAGTCCAATTTAGAAGCCATATTAATCATATCAAGTGGGGAATCAACCCCAACAGAAAGATTTGAATTAAGATGTAGGTCTGCATAAATATTCATTATTTCACCGAAACTTAACTTTCAAGATAATAAATTCTGTTTCTTCATTATATGTAAGTTTTATGATAACAAAAAATTATTGTGAAAATTGATTTAATAAAATATGTTGAAAATTAAAAAAAAATATAATATGAAATTCTTTAAAGTTCAAAATTATGGGATTAGAATTAGAAATTTATAAGATTAAACTGTTTTTACAAGAATTTTATAATCTTTAGAATCATCTTTTACTTTCAGAACTTTATGTCCCTCCTTTTCCAAAAATCTTTGTATATTTTCTTTCGCGGGTGG
>JABXJV010000351.1 GCA_013375355.1 Candidatus Helarchaeota archaeon | reverse complement strand
TTTAGAGTCATAAAAAAAATTAATGAAAACTGCATTTTCTTAAAAAATAGAAGATTTTGTCAAATAAATGAGGTTAAACCATTTGATTGCAAGATTTGGCCTTTAACGTATGATTATTTCCCTAAAGAAAACAAACTGGTAATATATCTTGGAGAATGTCCATTGACTAAGAAAATGCCAAGGTCTTGGATCGAATCGACTATCGAAGAAATCAAGAAAGAACTTAAAAAAAGATCTAAAGAAGAACTTATTTCCTATTCAATCTTGGATAGGGATGCTACCCTAAAAATTATCAAAGAAATTCCTGATTTTTTATAAAAATATTAAATACTTTTTACTTCTTTATTTTTTTACAATACATTATAATTCATTTAAACAAAATAAATAAATAGAAAATCCTTGATTTTTATCACATTACATAGAATTGGTAAAGATTATGTTAGATATCAAATTATTTCGTGAAAATCCAGAATTAATAAGAAAATCTGAAAAGAGGAGATTTAAAGATCCTTCAAATGTGGATAGAGTCATTGAATATGATAATAAATGGAGGGAATTAAAAAGAGAAATTGATCTTTTAAGACAAGAAAAGAATAAATTAACAAAAAAAATTGGAAAAATGATTAAAAATGGGGAAGATATCAAGAAAGAAAAAGAGAATTCTCAAAAAATAGATGAAGAAATTATTGATAAAACCAAAAAAAGGGAGGAATATTTAAAACTCAGGTATGAATATCGATATAAAGTAGGCAATATACTTCATGATACAGTGCCTATTGGTGAAAGTGAAGCAAAGAATGAGATTGTCAGAACTTGGGGTAAAATTAAAAAATTTGACTTTAAACCAAAGTCACATGTAGATTTAGTTGAAGATCTAGACGTTGCAGATTTGAAAATAGCTGCTGAAGTAGCAGGTTCAAGGAGTTATTATTTAAAGGGAGATCTAGTTCTATTAAATCTAGCACTTATTCAATTAGCCCTTAATAATTTAATAGCTAAGGCATTTATCCCTTTTTGGACACCTGCCTATTTAAAACGAGATGTAATTGAAAAGGCTGCCGAATTAGCTGACTTTGAAGAGCAATTATACAAATTAGAAAATACAGATTTATTTCTAATTGCGACCTCAGAACAAACATTAGCTGCTTTGCATATTAATCAGATTATAGATGTGAATAAATTACCATTAAAATATGCAGGTATATCTCCTTGTTATAGACGTGAAGCCGGTGCTCATGGCAGGGATACCAAAGGGATATTTCGTGTTCATAATTTTGAAAAAGTAGAGCAATATGTTTTTTGTAAACCAGAAGATTCTTGGAAATTTCATGAGGAATTAATTCTAAATGCAGAAGACTTATACAAAAAACTAGAAATCCCATATAGAATTGTCAATATAGCAAGTGGCGAAATGAATGATAATGCAGCTAAAAAATATGATTTAGAGGCTTGGTTTCCTGCTCAAGACACATTTCGTGAATTAGTTTCTTGTTCAAATTGCACAGACTACCAAGCTAGAAAATTGAATATTAGGTTTGGCATATTAGGGAAAAAACCATGGATTCCATTACATACATTAAATTCTACAGCAATCGCAACAGAAAGAACCATTTGTGCTATACTCGAAAATAATCAAAATAAAGATGGAACGGTAAATATTCCCAAAGTTCTCCAACCTTATATGAATAATAAAAAAGTAATTGTAAAAGAAAATACTAATAAAAAATAAAAAGAATTACAAAAATTCAAGAATAAAATGCTAGGAGAGAAAAAATTTGAGTATAGAAGAAAAAAGAGATGAAATAATTGAAAAAATAATGGATTTATTGGAATCATCAGGTGAAATAATAAATTCAATTCAAGAAAATGTTGAAACAGCTAAAACAAAATATAAAGGAAATGAATTAGTAAAAGTGGGCAAAAAATTAGATGAATTAATAAGAAAAACAAAAGATATGTGTCTTGAAATTCCATAAATTGGATTGACTTTTTTATTTTAGAAAATCTATTAAATTTTTGATATCTAATGAAAATAATAATTGAGGAGAATCTTTGCAAGGGCTGCGGATTCTGTATAGAAGTTTGTCCAGAACATATTTTTAAGGAATCTGATAATTTAAATAAGAAAGGGTATACACAACCAGAAATTGTTAATCCGGATTCTTGTATATTTTGTAAAAAATGTGAGTTAATTTGTCCAGAAATGGCTATTAGTGTTGAAAAGGAGGAAGAGGGAAAATAAAAGAAATCACAATAGATGAAGTTATAGAACCAAAAATACAATTTGCCACGGGAAATGATGCTATAGTATATGGGGCTTTATTAGCTAATTGTCGTTTTTTTGCAGGATATCCAATAACTCCAGCTACAGAAATATTGGAGGGAATGGCCAGATACCTTCCATTAGTAGATGGCCTTTGTGTACAAATGGAAGATGAGATCTCTTCTATAGCAGCAATAATTGGGGCATCATGGAATGGAATCAGAACTATGACTGCAACTTCTGGACCGGGTTTTTCCCTTATGCAAGAAAATATTGGTTATGCATGCAAGACTGAGACACCATGTGTCATCGCGAATGTTCAGCGATCAGGACCTTCCACTGGACAACCAACAAAACCCGCTCAAGGTGATATAATGCAAGCTCGTTGGGGTACACATGGGGACCATTATGTGATAGCTGTTTATCCCAATAGCGTTCAAGAAAGTCTATCAATCACTATCAAAGCTTTTAATTTGGCAGATAAATATAGAGTTCCAGTTATTTTATTATCAGATGCCGCCATTGCGCACACAAGAGAGAAATTGGTTATTCCGCTTCAAGAACAAGTAGAAATTACAGAACGAGTTCCAGTTACCATTGATAAATCGAAATATCATCCCTTTCGTACAGGATTTACTCGTCGTTCCAAAGTTCCAGAGATGGACAAGTTTGGAGATGAATATCATACTTATTTAACAGGACTTACACATGATATAAAGGCATATCCAGCGACTGATGATGCTTTAGTTCATGAACAATTAGTAAAGAGATTCTATGAAAAGATTCAAGATAATAGAGAAGATATTATTTTATTAGAGAGGAGATTTATAGATGATGCAGATATTATCATCCTTTCTTATGGAATTACTTCGAGACCTGCCCTCACAGCAGTTAAATTAGCAAGAGAAGAAGGTTATAAAGTAGGATACTTAAGATTCATTACAATATGGCCATTTCCGTCTAAAGAAATTAATGAATTATCACAAAGAATCAAAAAATTTGTAGTAATAGAAATGAACCTAGGGCAAATATATCATAAAGTTGTGGAACATGCCAAAGGGTGTCAAGTAGACAAATTATTTAAGATTGGAGGAGAAATTCCTCATCCAAAAGAAATCTTGAAAATAATTAAGGAAGGTGTAAAATAAATGGTAAAAACGGCACAAGAATTAAGAGAAAAATATTTACGTAAAGATTTACTTCCTACAGTTTTTTGTCCAGGTTGTGGTAATGGTCAGGTTTTAAATTATGTAATTAGAGCTATTGATGATTTAAACATCTCTCAAGAGGATTTAGTATTTGTTTCTGGTATCGGATGTTCGTCAAGATTACCGGCATATATTGTAGCTTCAGGAATTCATACAACTCATGGACGAGCAATTGCCTTTGCAAGTGGGATAAAATTAACTAATCCAAAATTAACCGTAATAGTATTCACTGGAGATGGCGATTTATCTGCTATTGGATTGAATCATTTTCTTCAAGCAATTCGGAGGAATGTCAATATTACTGTTATTTGTATAAATAATGAGAATTATGGAATGACAGGAGGGCAAGTATCTCCAACTACACCGATGGGGGACTATTCAACTACAACACCATATCAAAATATAGAACATTCATTCAATTTATCTTTTCTAGCTAAAACAGCGGGAGCTGTATATGTAGCAAGATGGACAACTGCCCATTCAGTTCAAGCTATTAATTCAATAAAAAAAGGAATACAGAAACAAGGTCTAGCATTTATTGAAATTCTATCTTCATGTCCAGTAAGCAGGAAACGATTCAGAACCCCACGTGATTATTTAAAATATTTTTCAGATGAAACTATTCGCTACTCTCCTGGAGTTAAGAATAAAACATCTGCACATGTATTTGAAAATTTGAATGCATGTTTTACTGCGGATTGTGATGGAAAGATAATTATAGGAGAAATAGCAGACCTTGAAAAACCTGATTTTCATCAATTATATAATGAATTAAAAGAGAGGGCTAAAATTGAATTCTGGAAAAAACGAAATAAATGAAAAAAGTATTCGATTTTGCGGCTTAGGCGGCATGGGTGTAATATTAGTCAGTGTCATCCTAGGAAAAGCAGCCATCTATGATAATAAAAATGCAATTCAGACTCAATCTTATGGGGCTGAACAAAGAGGTACTAAAGTAAGAAGTGACGTAATAATTTCTGATTCTGAAATGATTTCATATCCTGTAATCGATAAAGCAGATATACTGGTTGCCATCTCACAGGAAGCTTTTGATTTTTATTATCCAAATACTAAAGAGAATGGTTTTATCTTCATAAATTCTGATCTCATCCAATTTAAAGGTGATAGAAAGAATATTTTCAAAATTCCGGCAAGTGAATTTGCGAAAGAATTAAAAAATGAAAAAGTTGCAAACATGATAATGCTCGGAGCTTTGATTAAAGTCACAAAGATAGTTTCAAAGGAGGCTATTATAAAATCTATTTCTGATACTGTTTCAGAAAGATATAAAGAATTAAATATAAAAGCTATCGAAAAAGGGTTCGATTTTTTTAGTTAATTATAACAATTCTTAAATTTTTGTTCCACAAAAACTACAGAATTTAGATTCATTAGGGATAATTTTTTTACAATTAGGGCATGTTTTTGAAGATATTTTTTTAAAAGTACTTAAATTTGCTATATCTTCATCAGATAAATTCACATCAGATAAATCTACCTTAGATAAATAATTAAAGATTTGATTAGCAAACTTCTTTTCATCATAGTTAAAAGAATATCTAGCTAGTAGTGGTAAAATTATAAATATTACTGAAAGAAGCATAAAAATTAGTAAAAAGTCAGAAAATTTCGGATTTGAAACTAATAAAATACATAGAAAAAGAAAAGTAGCTATACAAAAAATATAAAAAAAGTAGATCCACCCTCTTTTATAATTGATATCTATTTTTGTTCTCCCATCTCCTTCGAAGTTGATTTCGCCTTTTTGAATTGAAGACCTACTTCCTACACTGTAAGTTGGAATAAAGTATGAAATTTTCTTTTCAAATTTAATTTTTGATTTATTGGTTTTAATATCAGAAATTATTTCAGATGTAACATCAATTTGTTTGAATAACTCAACAATCCCATAAATACAAGAATTTTTTGGCAATTCTATTGTCTTAGATTGCAAATTGGCTCCCTATTTGATTCTTATTAAAAATTATTAATTTCAAAAAGTCTCTATTAAACTAAAAGAATTAATAATTTTTAAAAATTCATTTTATCGCAAAAAAAAGATTATAAATATCTGTTCTAGAATTTAAAAAAATTGAACTTTTTTTACAGGCGCAAACTGTTCTTCCTCTCTCTTCTAAAATTTGAAAGAGAGATTCATCAGATTAAATATTCTATTAACACGATCCATAACGAACGGGTGTATTACGAATTCCTAATTTTTTAAAGTAGCCCCAGCCAAATGCTTCGACAGTTATTGTATCATGATGAGATAATAGTTCTTTGGATTTTTTATCAATTAAAACAGGCAATTCTACATTATTTCCATTCAGGTATTTATCAATTACCTGGAATTCATTTTGAATTTCTTCCATTGGAGCTCTTATTAGACTGATGTTCACTGATATTTTTACTCCACCTCATCCAATAGATCTTCT
>JABXJV010000350.1 GCA_013375355.1 Candidatus Helarchaeota archaeon | reverse complement strand
TTTCTTTGTGTAATTGTATTATAAGCTTTGCCTTATACATCTTATGTCCTATAAAACGTAATCCCAATTCTCCTGTTATCACCATATCAGCTTGTTCATCATATACTATTGCGATTTTTTTATTGTATTCGATATCGCCTTCTTTTATGAGGATTTTTTTGGCAAAAATTGTGAAATTATCACAACTGTAAAGTTCACCCCCTGCCATGATATTATTCAGTAATTTTAAAATTTTTGCCCCTTTGGAAGAAGCGTCCAAAGATTCATTCACAATTAACAGCACACTTTAATAATTAATAATAAAATTTTCTCGTAAATAATTTAGATTACAATTATTATTTTAGATTTAGCATAATACTCAACAGAACCGAGTAAAATAATTTTGTATTCTTTCAGATATTTAACCTATTTTATTTTTGAATAAATTCTATTATTCTTAACATTAGATTTTCTATTTGTGTTAAACGTTTATCATTTGTTTCAATAAAATTATTAAATATACTTAATAAAATGTCAAATTTTTCCTTAAAATATTCATTTTCTGCTGGAAACCTTTGATTTGATTTAGCTGTTCTTTTAAACATATTCCTAAATTGTGTTTCTGTAGAAATTTTATCGATTTTGCCCATAATTGTATTAAAATAGAAACTTATAAGTGGCTTCTCAAATTCTTTAGGGTTTTCATTTTCTTCCAAAAACAGAATCGCCATATCTGTGCAACTTCTACCACCAAAAAAAGATGCAATTTGGAGATCGTCGGTTGAAAAAATGGCGAATCGTGGAACCTTACTATTACCAAATGTTTGATTTGTATAAATTATTTTTAATTTTTTGTTATCTATACTTAAAGTATTTGGATATTGCCAATCCATCGAAACTCCTTTCTTAAAATCCCATTTAAGCCACAATATTCCTTTTGGGATAGGACCACCTATGTTTCTTTATTATATTGAAACTGCATTCTGCAATTTTTACAATAATAAGTCGAACTGTCTACTTTTTTCAATTCTTTTTTGCATATTGGGCATAATTTTTTTTCCAAATTTACGTTTCACTTGAGGATTACTTTTTATTACGTTCAACTAATTATTTTATAGGCGAGTCCCACTCTTGAATAAAAGGGGAGGGAGGGGAGGGGGTTAAAAAGTAGATTTCAAGAGTAGGACTCATTTTTTATTTTTTAAGATTATTAACCCTTTAATTATCATTATTACAATTTTGGTTAATTATTTTTTGTCAGCCTGTTATCTGTCCATCAAAATCTCAACTTCGAGATAGAGTAAAAAGATGAGATTTCCATTCTAACTCGCCTCTCATTAATCCAAATTATCTGTATCCAAAAAATTTTCTTCTTCACCTCCTTTTAACGGTCATAAAATTAGTCACAGCTTCACTAGAGATGTAAAAATTTTATTTATATTTTTTCCAGTTTTTGCCGAAGTTTCAAAGAAATCTGCTTTGATTTCTTTTGCCAATTTAGCCCCTTCCTCAGCTGATACTACTTTTTCATCTGTTAAATCGATTTTATTTCCTGCAAGGATCAATGGGATATCTCCGTAAAATCTTCCGCACTCTTCTACCCAATCAAATACATGGTTAAAACTATTTTTATTGGTGCAATCATATACTAGTATAGCTCCGAATGCCCCTTTCAGGTATGACTTATGGATAATTTTGTATTGTTTTTGACCGCCTATATCCCAAATGAACAAACATACATTTTTTTCATCAATCTGCAATAATTTAGCAGAAATATCAATCCCAATGGTCATTTTATAGTCATCTTCGAATTTTTTTTCTATATATTGAGTAATTATGGATGTTTTACCAACAGCATTATCGCCAAACATAACTATTTTATAAATATTCTCCATTTTTTGAGAAATCCGGCTCTTCCTCCTATTGATCTTAAAAATTTATTTAATTAGGTTCTATTCCTTTTTTTTAAATAAAATAGTGTTTCAATGAAACAAATATCGGTAAATTGTCCTATTTCAGAGTAAATATGACAAGATATGTGTGTGAGCATTTGTTCTAACCTTTTTTATGTTGAGTTGAGTTGAGTTGAGTTGAGTTGAGAGATCGGAAGAG
>JABXJV010000349.1 GCA_013375355.1 Candidatus Helarchaeota archaeon | reverse complement strand
ATAGGATTTATCTTTGGATTTTTTCAAAAATTACCCAAATTCTTGATTTAATTCAAGTTGTAGATAATACCAAGGCTTTTTTAAAAAAGACATATAAAAGAAGAGGACAAAATTCGATTGCATAACTTATAAACACTTTTGACTGGCTGGATATCAATGAATTTAATTATTTACCACCTCTAATTTTTTTAATTTAATAAATCCATTTAATACAAAGCCGAGCAATATATATGGTCTTCTTTTACCCCCTAACTTTTTTATAGCGTAATTATCACTTATTACAGCTACTAATGGTTTTAAAATAATTGGTAATAAAGAAACTCCCGCTAAAATTCCAATTGCTAGATCCGGTAATCCTTTATAATTCTTAAGATAGATGGGCAAGACTGTGAAAATTAATAGTGTTGCGACTCCTTGCACAAGGTAGACAGATATATATAAAAGATATTTGTAATTTCGGTTTTCTGTAATCAATACCATTATATTTACCAGAAAAAGAATTTAATTTAATAATTTATAAAAGTTATGAAAGAAATAGGTTTTAAAAAAGGTAAAAAAAGTAAAATTTTACCTATTTTTTTCGAGTTGTAACTTTATACTTATTGATTATTCGTTTTCCTTGTTGTTTTCATGATTTTTGATGATTTTTTTTAATGTATCAATTGTTTCTTTGGGGTATTTATCTAACATTCTAGTAATAATTTTTAAAACGATAGGGAAGAAATCGTCCCAAGTTATTATCTCTTGGTTTAGTTCTTTTCGAATATCTTCTTTGATCTTCTTTAAATCAGTATATATATCCTTCGATAAAGGTCCTATACCCAGTTTCTTTTCCGCCTCCCTAAATTCCTTATAATTTTCTTCATCCTTCATTTTATATCAACAAAAATTCGATGGATTTCATATATATAAAATTACGCCTTTAACCTCATTTGCATTGCCTCTACGTGCCCTACGCACTCATTCTATAGTAATGTGTTAAAAGATAATATTAAGTCCTATTTAAAAGTATGGAAAAACGTGTTAGGAAAATTCCACTTTTTTTACCTTTTTTACCTTGTTGTTTTAAATCTAAATGAAATTATAGATAATAATATTCAAGAAAATAGGACGTTTTAATAAATGGGAATAGAGAAATGGAAAAGTGCCGAAAATTTATTTCCAGAATTTATTGATACAGCTTGTCACAAATTTAATAATCGGGATGAAATTCCATTCCCCATCTAAAAAAACAGGACCGCAAATTATATTGACAACACAAAATTTTGAATATTTTAAATAATAAGTTTGAAAAACAACCCATAAAATTTTTAAATACTTGAAAACACTTCAGAAAAATTAAAAATGGAGGTATATAAAAAATGATTCCCGCAGAAATTGAAGTTAAGAATGGGGAAATATCCAAAGTTTTCAAAGCACTAGCCTCTCCGACCAGATGGAAAATTTTGAAACTTTTAACAAACGGTAAAAAATTAGACATATCACGTATAGCTGAGAGATTAAAACAGACCGAAGCTAATATTTTGGCTCAAATTAAGATCCTTGAAAAAGCAGGTTTAGTCATAAGTCATTATGAACCGGGAGAGCATGGAGTTAGAAAAGTTCCCGAACCTGCCTGTGAAAAATTGATAATAAAAATAGTCTAAAAAACAAGAAATGGAGACCAATAGCGAGTGATTAATGATGTCAAAAAGTATTACAATATCTAATTTCGCCATTTGAACGATTTATTCCACATCTTCTCTCGCACAAATGACATTCAGACATGATTCTCTTGCCCAATTCTATCTTTAAATCCAAATAAGAAGTTTTAGGATTTTTAAGATCTTTAAAAATAAGCTCTCCTTGATCCACCTTTGTTAAAATCTCTTTGAATTCTTTGCTCATTTTTTCATGTTCGGTCCATAATTTTTCAATTGGGCCAGATAAATCTATTTCTATGGGTACTTTCTTTGCGATTAGGAATTTTGCAATACGTTCATCTTTCATAATGGCATAATATCTACTCAATCTATCTTTTACTTCTTTCTTTTCCCATACTTTTACTGCATCCGGTCTAACTACACGCCACATTGCCATTAAATCCAATTTTTATCCAAAAATTTTATGTAGTTCGGAAATTTTTGCATACATTAAAGGGCCAGCTGCTGCGGTAGCTGGACCAATAGACCCGCAACCTATGCGTTCTCTTAAATATTCCTCTGTCTCCTTAAAAATTTCTGCTTTTTTTTCTTTATTTCTCTCCCAACGCCAAACCGCAAATGAAATTATTTCATCTGCCATGTATTCAAGTTCCTTTAGTCGTTTTGCGATATGTTCAGCTGTTATATCCCTCCCAGTTTCAGGATCAATAACCATTTGTACTAAATGAGGTTCTATTGGTTTCATTTCTTCAGGAATAAATTCTTCTTTCTCAGACTTTTTTTTCTTGTTTTCCATGAGTTTTAATTTAAAAACCCTTCAATAAAAATGTTCCTAGGACGAACGATAGCATTAATAGAAAGAAGAGAATGTAGATTATAAAAAATTCATTCCATTTCTTTTTATAAAGTGCAACACTACCATAATATATTAATACACAACTTGCCCCTCCTTCCCCAAAACCCATAATCAAAGCGAAAATTAAATTTATATAAATAGGATAAATAGTCCCTCCAATTGAATACCAAGGAGTAATAATTGGATTAAAGACAATAAATCGAATTCCTGTCAATTGTCCGAAGAATTCCATCAAAAATAGAATAAATCCACCATAAATAAAAATATTAATCGCATTTTTATCGTTTTTTAAATAAATATAGACTAATACAATGATAAGGTATATTAAAATAATTAAATAATAAAAAAAATTAATGGTTCTAGTAACGTCGATAACCATTTTGTCTTTCATTCCTCTTGATATCTTGAAAGATCTATTATATTAAATTTATATAATGCAATAAAACCAAATAAAAACGGGGTCCCAACTTCTGTTAGGTTATGATATATTAATTCAGGAAGGAATCCTAAAATATTCATCGAAGTATAAGATCTTCCACCTATTGCGAGTAAAGGAATTTCCCATGTAAACCCCCAAATCATTCCGGAAAACCAAATAAGTAAACCAATTTTTAAAATTTTATACCTATATGCTAAACCTAGTGCAATAACGGCTAATACAAATGTTGCTACATACCACCAGATATTAATATATCTGTGGGTTTGAATTGGAGTAAATAACCACTCTAACCAAGTCATTATATCTTCAACCTAAAATTTTAAAACTAAAAAAATATACCCAATCATAAAAATTTTTAATATAAACAAATTTGTTAAAATAAGTTTAAAAAATTATTATTGGTAAAGAATGAAAATGGGACTAATCTATAGATGTAAATTGATTCTCTTTGGATCTGCTGCCGTAGGCAAAACTTCAATAATTGACAGATATATCAATAATAAATTTGAAGAGGAATATATTTCAACTCTTGGTTATAATGTTTTTGAAAAAAGTATTGAAATGAAAGATGAAAATACTGTAAATTTTATGATTTTTGATATAGGAGGACAGGAACAATTTGAAGAATTAAGGAAAAAATATGCCACTGGTGCCAAATCCGCTCTTATAGTTTATGACATCACAAATAAAGACTCTTTTGATAATATAAAAAAATGGAAAAAAGATCTCGACAATTTTACAGATAATGCAATTTTTATATTAATTGGAAATAAAGTTGATTTAGAAGATGCAAGAAAAATTCAAAAAGATAAGGGAGACGCTTTAGCTAAAGAGATTGGTGCGGTTGGTTTTTTTGAAACGTCAGCAAAAACTAATATAGAGATAGATAACGCATTTCATAAATTAGCGCAAATGTATTTAGAAAAAGTACTCTCAAAATAAGAATTTTGGTTTAATTTTTTATTTTTTTATTTTCTTGAAAACAATTCGGTAATTATATTTTCTACCGGATAAAATATATCTATATTACCGTCCCAATCCACTAGAACATGCTGATATAGACTTTCAACTTTTTCAGTAAATTGTTTCAAATAAAAAATTATTGAATTTAATTTATCCCTGCTGATAAATACACCTGTAAGAAATTTACTGGAAAATATATTCAGAATTTTTCCTTTCTTTTCAATGACAGAAATTTTGGCATCCGTCGCAGGGATTAATTCTTCTAACATGATATTGACACTTGTGATAGCGCCGGACATTAAAACTTCAGTAATATTTGCATCTTTATTAATAAATGATTTATAAAATGCACAAAGGCCAGATTTTTTATCTAATAGAAGGATTTCCTCAACTTTATCCTGCCAATCCAATTCAGAAAAAGAGGGGAGCCTTATGAAAAAATAAAATATTAATCCAAAGGATATTAATTGAACGATAGATCCAAATAGTCTAAATTCCAGACCAAATAATTTTACACTATATTCTGTTGAAAATACAAATCCTATTGATAGTAATAAAAATTCTGGAAAAATTTTTATCAAGTCTATCAAAATATTTTCTTTATTCAATATTTTCTTGAAAATATCTATTAAATATAATGCAATAAAATATAGAAATAAAGGACCAAAAATGAACAAAGAGATTCTAATAACTTCTAAATTAAAAAAAAATGTGATTAAAAATAATATTATCAACGAAAAAAAGCAAGATGTAAAGAAATATTTCCTAAATAAATATTTTTTGTATTTTTCTATAGAAAAAACGAAAATAAATACGCCACTTAGTAATGAAAAATAACCAAAATTTAAAAATAAATCTCTTACACTTCCACTCCCCCAAATTAAAAAGGGAGAAACTATAATATCAGATGAAAAATAGTCCCCTATTATCAATAAAAAACGCATTAACGAAAAACATAGGCAAAAAGAGGTAAAACCGAGTTCTTGAGATGTTCTAAGTTGATTTGGTTGCTTTATATATTTCATAAAAAATATTATCCCTAGTTCTAGCGAAATAACAGCAATTATCCATTCCAATATTAATAATGGAATTCTTAATGGTCCATAAATTGGAAAATCGACAAATATCATTCAAAAACCCTTTAATCCTTCAATAATCTATCTATCTCTGTATTAAAACCACTAAAAAATTGCTCTTGTTTTTCCTTTAAATTATCTAAATTTAACAAAATCTCTCTATAAAATGATTCAAAATTTGTTTTGATAACATTTAAAAAATGGCGATGACTAGCTATATCCTTTTTAACAGATAAAGCATAGGTAATATTAAGAGGTTTTATTCCATAATCTAATAAAAGCATAGAATCTTCATGCTTGATTTTGTTAATTTTTTCATTTTTTGTATCGGTTATTCTTGCAATTATTGATTCAATTCCCATAATACCTCCTGTAAGCAGCTTTTCCCTAAGAGATTTAGTGAGATCGCTTTCAATTTCCTTTGGAGACCTAATTTGTCCAATTACTTCAGATAAATCACAATAAAATAAACCCCTATTATCTTTTTGATTAATTATGAATAATTTTAAGAGATTTTCCTTCCATTCAAATTCGTAAAAAGGGGGAAAATCATTAGCTGAAAAAAACATAATTATAAATCCCGTTAATAAAATAGCTACACCTACGTAATATACAAATTCATTTAATCCTGGTGGTAAAATGCCCAATCCAACCTGTATTGCAAAAGCAAGTGAAGTTAGACTTATAATTTCACCAATAAAAAATTGAAGAATTTTTTTTCTAATACTTCCTACTGATTTCTTTATCAATTTTATTTGAAAATTAAGAATGTAATAAGCTCCTGAAAGGGTAAAAATAATGCTAATAATAAAAATTGGAGATCTTGTTGAAGGTACTACAATAACGGTTATAATGGGTATAAAACTTAAAGTGGTTAATATTTTTACAATTTTAAGATTCATTATAGAGGAAAATTCTTCTACTATTATAAATGATAGAAATCCAATTGGGGCGGAAAAAGCAAAGATCCAGCCAACTCGGGTAAAAAAATCTCTGAAATTTGGATTTGTCACAAAATGTCTTGAAACATTCATAAATAACGCACCCAACACTATGAGTAATGTAAATGAGCCGAAGGATAGTAGAATCCTGTTCAATTTAAGGTTAACATCTTGAATTTTATAGTATTGATAAAAAAAATAGATAGCTAACTGAATACCAATAATAACAGCAGCAAAATAGACTAAAAATTGAATTTCTTGATTAGGGGTAATTTGGGAAAGCATCATATTAATTTGTTCAAACAATAAAAAACCCCTTTTCATTGGAATTTTAATTCAAACTATTTAATCTGTAAATAAGGATTTTAGGATTTTTTAATGAATATTAGAATTGAAATCTTTAAAATATTTATTAAAAAATAATTTTATTGGGATAAAAAATCTTAGATATTGTAAGACTAATTTTTAATCAATAGATTTTAATGTAAAAAAAATAAAAAAAAATTAGTTTCTATTAATTATCAATGGGAGATTTTAGAATGGAACACGAATTTAGATTCAAGTTAGTACTTTTCGGTAATGTTGCGGTAGGAAAAACCTCTATAGTTGACAGATATATAAATGATAAGTTTGAAGATGAGTATATATCAACTTTAGGATATAATGTTTTCGAAAAAGATATTGATGTAGGTGGAACTAGTGTCGCATTTATGATTTTTGATATTGGAGGGCAGGAACAATTTGAAGATCTTCGTAAAAAATATGCTTCTGGTGCAAAAGCAGCATTGCTTGTCTTTGATGTTACGAATAGAGAATCATTCGAAAATATAAGAACATGGTATAAAGATTTAGAGAATTTTTCAGATAATGCGACATTTATTTTAGTAGGAAATAAAGTTGATTTAGAAGGTAAGAGACAAGTTCAAGTCAAAGAAGGAGCAGATTTAGCTAATGAAATAAACGCAGTGGGGTTTTTTGAAACTTCAGCGAAAACAAGTGAAGGAATAGATGATGCGTTTTATAGATTAGCTCAAATATTATTAAAAAAAAGCAATAAATCATAAAATATTAAGTTAAGCTTTAGAAAATAATATAATATCACTTAAAATATTAGAATAGATAAAATGGCTCTTTTATCAAGATATTGGGATAAAAAAAGGAAATAAATATGTTTTTCAATACAATAAGGGAAATGCTATTACGTTTGGATTTCCTAATTGTCATTCTCACTATTGAGTTATCTTTAATCTTTATTAAACAATGGTACGTAGAAAAAAAAGAACGATCAGAGAATTTAGTTTCATTAAGTTATGGTATTTATTATGCCATAATTGGAATCGGATTTGCCTTATATTCACTCAGAAGATATTATCTTAATGACAATCCTTTATGGAGATTTTTTGAAATTCAATCAAATTATTCATATTTTCTTTTAATATTAACAATTTTTGTAATGAGCTGTGGATCGCTGTTATTTTCTTTTACATTGGAGTTTAAATACAATAAATTTTTAAAAACTAAATTTATATTTTCATTTTTTTTAGCAGTCTTAATGTGTATGATGCTCTATTTACAGAATACACCTTATTTTTTCCCAATTATTAACTTATTCGCTTCCTTTTCAGCAATGTTTCCATATTTATTCCTTTATTATTTAATTGTAAATTCATTAGGTAAGGTTAGGAGGAAACTAATTTTAGGAGCAGTCTCCTTAACAATTACAATTATTGGATTAGCAGGTATATCGGACCAAGGTATAAAGGTTTTGAAAAATTTTTCCCCATACTTTGAGCCTTATTTGATTATATTTCAATCATTAGCTGTTTTTGGACTAATTCTCTTAATTTATTCATTTATGGGGTTCAATCTACTTTTAGAAGCGCAATGGAGAGGAAATATCATTTCTCTGTTTATAATCGATAAAGAAAGGGGGAATCCGTTGTACATTAAGAAATTTTTATTGGAAAATCAGGAAAGTGAAGATACAAGTAAATTTTTAGCCCTAGGATTAAAGGGTATTATAGCTCAAGTAAGTGAATTTTCAGAAACTAAAAAAGATTTACATATTATTGACAAAGAAAATGTAAAAATTATTTTACATTATGGAGAAAAAATAATTTCTGCTTTTTTAATAAAAAAAGACTTAATGAATATCCATTATTTCCTTTCTCAAGTAACATTAAAATTTGAAGAGAATTTTCTACCAGTTTATGATCTATGGTTAAAAGAGGTCGATTTATTTAAACCAATGGATAAAATAATTGAAGAAATAATTCCTGCGATTTAGGTGCGATGTTTGATAGAGATAGTATTTTTAGGAGAATATCGAGAAACAGTCATGATATTAGAGGAAATTGTAATTTTACTTTGCTGGCAATTTATGGCTTATTTCTTATATAAATATTATCGAAATATAAAAGATCAAAAATTGACAAGAATAGATCTGGACTGGGCAATTTTTTTCGTATCATTTGGATTAACGCATTTTTTTTATCAATTTGGTGATTTTTATATGGTAGATCATCAATTTTTTTCATTATTGGGCTATATGAGTCTGGGAATAGGTGTACTTCTATTTGCAGTACATTCAGAAAAAATTGAAACTATAAAAACGAAGTGGACTCTTCCAGGGCTAACTTTTTTAATTCTCATAATTTTTATAGTCACATATTTTTTGGATCCAGAATTACCGCAGACTCTAGCGGGTCTTACTATATTTCCCGCGACTGTTATTATTCTATATTTTATATTTAATATGTTTAGAAATCTAAAGGGTAAATTTAAATTTTACACTATAGGGTTATTTGGAGGTTTATTATTATTATTTATTGGTAATGTTGGAGCAACTGATATGGCTATTTCAATGTTTGGAACATTTATAAGAGTTTTAGCGGATTTATTTATGATATTAGGGATTAGTTTGCTTGCTCTTTTTTTTAATCTGATACCTTCACTTTCAGAAGTTGATTGGTATGATAAACTGAAATACATTTTAATTATAGATAAAACAGGAATTTGTATGTATGACGAAGATTTTCAAGAAAAAACGCGATTAAATAAAAGATTACTAGCCGCTGCTTTATTTAATATCCATGAATTTTTAGATGAAATGACAAAAGGATTTAAACGGCTTAAAATACTAGAAAAAGAAAATGAATTTTTTATTATAGAGTATGGGAAGAAAACAACAGGAGTATTGGTAGCCACAGAATTATTAGAATCTCTAAAATATTTATTAAGAAGATTTGTGACAGAATTTGAGAACTTCTATTCAGATACATTGAAATCATGGAGCGGTGATGTAAGGTTATTCCTTCCAACTACCAATTTGACATCGAAAATTTTCAAAAAAATTCAATGAAGTCAATAATTTTAAGATATTTTTAATAATTTAAAAAATCATATCGTAAAATAATAAGAAAAGGACTCATTTTAATGCTATTCAATTCAGTAAGAGAGATTTTATTAAGATTAGATTTCATAGTCGTAGTTTTAGTTTATCAATTATCATTAATTTTTATAAAACAGTGGGTTGAGGAGAGAAAAAGATATTCTGAAAATTATGTTAGCCTAAGTTATGGTTTATATTATCTAGCTGCAGCAACAGGTATTTTACTTTATGTAATTAGAAGAAATTATTTTTTAAATCTATATAATTTATTTTTAAACCTGCCACAATCATCAGCTTCATCTTTTCTACACATTTTCAGCATTTTTATAATGGCTGTTGGAGTTTTAATCTTGGCTTTCTCTTTAGAATATAACTACCGTCAATTTTTAAAAACCCGATTTCTATTTTCTTCTTTTTTGATAGTAATGATGATATTAGTTTTAGTTTTTAGAAATTCCTCATTATACTATTCAATTATAAACGCATTTGCTGGGTTTTCAGCGTTTTATCCTTTAATATTCATATATTATTTAATTAAAAATTCTTTAGGAAAAATAAGAAAAAAGCTAATCTTTGGGACATTTGCCCTAATTTTGTCATTATTTGCCTTGGTTGGTTTCTCAGATCAAGGAATCCGTGTTATAAGAAATACATTCCCGAATAATTATGAAATTGTATTAATAAGTTTTGAAATTTTAGCAATTATTGGATTAATTTTACTTATTTATTCATTCAATGGCTTTAATTTGCTGCTCGAAGCCCAATGGAAAGGCAATATAATTGCATTATTTTTGATTGATAAAGAAAGTGGTAAAGGAATATATCACAAGAATTTTTTAATAAAAAGTCAGGAGGATGAGAAAGCTATCGAGTTATTTTCGGGGGGAATAAAAGGAATAGTTGATATTATAAACGAATTAACAGAAACTAAAAAAGATTTAAGGTTTATTGATAAAGGAAATATCAAAATTATTTTGGATTACGGTAAAAAGATCATATCTGCCCTAACGATAAAGGAAGACCTAATAAATATCCAATTTTTTCTTCATAAAGTAACAGAACAATTTGAAAATAGTTTTCTGGAAGTTTATGAAATCACTAAAAAAGAAGAAATGTTTAAACCAATGGATAGAATTATAGAAAAGATATTTCCAAAAATATAGGTGTAATTATTGGTACAAATACCGAATTTATTGAAATTACTAAATATGGAATTTCCACTCATAGGAGAATATAGAGAGATTTTTATAATATTGGAAATAATTATTGTCCTTTTATCCTGGGAATTTGGGGTTATTTTCTTGTATAAATTTTATAAAAATAAAAAAAATCAAAAAATAACAAAAATAGAACTTGTATGGTCTATCATATACTTCTCTTTTGGGTTTATGAATTTTTTTTACCAGTTTTCTGATTTTTATTATGTCGATAGGCTGTATTTTTTGTTTTTAGCATATACTAGTCTTGTAATCGGTGCTTTCTTATTCATTTTACATTCCGAAAGAATAGGTGTTATAAATACTCGATGGACTTTGCCAATTATTTCATTTTCAATCTTTTCAATTTTAATTATTTCTTATTTATTTGACCCTGTACTAACTCAGTCCTTCACTTATATCGCAATTTTTCCGATGAGTGTATTTATTTTCCTATATATCTATAATATGTTCAAATATCTAAAAGGAAAATTAAAACTGTACACATTAGGACTATTTTTAGGGGTAGTATTAATTTTCGTTGGAATTATGGGACAATCCGACTTTGCTTCTGAATTATTTGGACCATATATTAGAGTATATGGAGATCTACTCATTATTTCAGGAATTTGTTCAATGGCTATCTTTTTTTATGTAATACCATCTCTCTCTGAAATCGATTGGTATGATAAATTGAAAGGCATACTCGTCACTACTAAAGAAGGAATTTGTTTATATAACGAAAATTTCATTAAGAGAAAGAGTTTAGATGATGATTTATTAGCTGCTTCCTTAGCAATTATTCATGATCTTTTAACTGAAATGACTAAGGGCGGTAAAGAACTTAAAACATTAGCTAAAGAAAATGAATATTTTATTTTAGAATATGGAAAAGAAATAGTTGGAATACTAATAGCAACCGAAGAATTAGAATCTTTGAAAATGTTATTAAGAGAATTTATTAAGGATTTTGAAGACTTCTATTTGGATACTTTAAAATCTTGGAAAGGCGAAGTATCACTCTTTCGTCCGACATCCTACCTGGTTACAAAAATTTTCAAAAAGATTCAATAACATATTCAATTGTTTTAAAAAAATCAATCAAATAAGAAGAAGGGTCATTTTTTGTTTCCGAAATATGATTTAAAAATTCTAATCACAGGTATTTCAATTGTGCTATTATGTGGAATAATGTTTCCTATTTTAAGCTATCCATGGGATCTTAGTTTATTTTTATCAGTTTTATTAAATGTTAGTCGTTCTATAGCACTTTGGGGAATTATTTTAATTTTTATTAATTTAATTCTCCATTATACTAGAAAAAGACGAGGTTACAAATTTAAGGAATTTGGAATGACTGCTGGAATTTCATTTATCCCTTTATTGGTTTATAATATATTTATACCAATTTTAAATAATTTGAAATCAGTAAATCTCATCAATGCTTGGGATATCAATTTAATGATGGTCAGCTCGAACAAGGAATCTTTTCAGATCCTTTTCTTTTTTTCAAGATTTATCACAATATTGTGTGTGTTTTTCTTTCTTTTACTCTTAAGCTTCAGCATAAGAGATACATTTAATCTTGAGTTAATAAAAGCAATTTATCTTTGTATCTTTATTGTAATAATAGCATACTTAATATCAGATGGCTTATTCACTATATGGGAGTTTTTTGATCTTTGAAAAAGGTTGAAACAGCTATTCTTTCTGCAATTCTAATTTTTGCAGGAGTTTCATATTTATCTTATTGGTGGATTAAAACTGATGTTACGCCACAAAATAGAGTGGTTGATTTGTGGGGAATTGACCCATTCTCTATTGGATTACAATATGGATTATCATGTAAAAATGAAATTCAAGGTATTTGTTCGGCTTTGGGTCTTGTGGATGGTTTCTTTAAACTTCTTACGAATTTAGCAAGTATTCATTTTACATTGATAATGCAACCATTTGTCCCTGAAGAATATCTCATAGAAATGTGTGGAGTTGCTTTAGGAGCAGGGGTTACCTATAACCAAATATTTTTTCTAAATTATATGGCGGATTATATGCAGATTTTATCAGGAAGCGCATTAAGTTGTTCACAATTTATCCTAGTTAATAATACTCTTCCAATTTATGGACCAATGTTTGGACGAACATTAGATTATCCAGGAGATATGGTCTTAGATAGATATCAAGTGATTATAAGGCTTAATGCCTACCCAGATGGTGGAAATTCAATAATCGGACATACAATTGCAGGGATGATAGGATACCTAACT
>JABXJV010000032.1 GCA_013375355.1 Candidatus Helarchaeota archaeon | reverse complement strand
TAAAATTTGAAAAAGAGAAAAAATTTACTCTAATGTTTCTTCTGTTTCCTCTTCTTTAGGATAAAAGAATAAAGTCTGCTCTCCGTAATTATCTCCCCTCAAAAAGCATCTCGTCTCTTTCAGGACTACTTTATAATCATTTTCTACGGAATCTTGCACCATTTGAACTAATGCTGTTAAAGCATTGCCCAATATTTCAGCATATCCTCTATGACCTAGTTCATCAAGCTTAATATCTCCTTCCTTTACTGAAGCACAAACAACACATTTCTTTATTCTTGCAACAATTTTAGGAACTCCTTCTTCAGTTTCTTCGGCAGGGATGAATTTGGGGACATCAAAATACTCTCTATGCTCCTTTCCCAAAATTAAATACATTGCAAGGTCCCAAACATATAATAAGTCCTGTAAATCTTTGGAGAAGAAGATCTTAACAAGATCCATTACACTATAAAAAATATCGTAAGCCCCTTGGGTGAATTGACTAGTAAATTCATCAAAAGCAGAACCTTGATCTCCTAAAATTTCAGCATATTTTTGTAATACCACCAATTCCATTAAAGAAAGGAGATATAAGTCCATTTTTCTATATCTCCATCTCATAAGTTTTTTTCCGACATTTCCGAGTTTTTTTCTAAACCAACCAATCTTTTTTCGTGGCATAAACTACACCTTAATAAGAAATTTCTATTTCATGGATGCATTTTTTACTATCAGGTCCTCGAGAAATAATTGTATTAGCTTTAAATTCTATACTAGAACCTATGATCCTCTTTATTCCTAATGGATGATTTATTTCGACCAATTCATTAAACATTGCCTCAAGGAATCCAGATATAGGAATACAAAAATTAAGACCCTCAATAGGTTCTAACTCTTCTTCTTTTGGACATAAACCGCAATTTCCATCAATAATTCTTAATTTTATTGGTCGCTTTGATTTATCCTTTTCAAGTGTTTTTACTTTTATCTTCTTATCTTCCCATAGCATCATGAAAAATTCTTTAATCAATGGAATTAGCTTTTTTTTCTTTGGTTTGTAGACTTTCATTAATCTTTTACTAACTTTACTTCCAATATCTCTTAAATGAATTTTCGCATCTTCGATACCGCATTGTTCCGCTAAAAATCCAACAACAGCTGGATAAGCCATTTGAGCAACTAGATGTAATACTTTTCTACCATAGAGGTCGTCGGGAGTGCCTCTCATTTTATCCAAAAATAGAGTCAAGAATTATCATCCCATAAAGTGAATATAATATTATAGTATTTTGTTTTAATAGGTATATAAATTAATCCTTGATATATTTCTTAACCAAAGGTAAACATAACGTTTGGGATATAATTGGAAATTTTTAATATATTTATAATTTCAATTTGAAGAAATTGAAATTGAAAGGTTTAAAAGAAAGCAACAGCAGAATAATATTAATGTTTTAGAATTTAAAATTAAGTTTTTAGTTTGGAGTCATATTGAAAGAAAAGACTTCACCAGTCATGGGAATAATTGCGTCTAAATTTACAACAAAAGGACCAGAACCCGAATTTGTAATTCCTCAAGACCTAGATCCGTCGATATCAACAACAATATCAATTAAAGCAATTTCCACAATGGCAGGAGAATCTGATGAGGCAAAAGAAGCAATTTCAGTATTGCCTTTTTCTAATATTAAAGCAGAGGGTCTAGTTTATTTTTATAAAGTTACAGCAGCAACTGAAAGAGGGGGATCATTGTTTGCATCTCTTACGATATTAATTCACGAAACTGATTCTTCTTTCTTATACCATAATATTGCAAAATTGAAGGATCTATTGAGCGAAAAAGGGCAACAGATTAGAGAGGGGGCTTCTTCTGATGTTGTTTGTACTGAATTATATAACGAAATTAATGATATCGCAAAATATGAATCTAGTTCACGACAAATTTTACTAGAATATGGTTTAGATATAGAAGAAACCGATGCCTATTTTCATATGGTAAATAAAGGCCCAGTCGGAGTTGGTGAGATTGCCATACTTCTTCAAATTGATCGTGAACGAACAACAGATATTATGAAGAAATTAAATGAAAAAGGATTAATTAAGACTATTCCTGGAAAAAAATTAGTCTATCAAGCTCTTCCACCTTACAGAGCTTTATTGAATCAGTTAAACACCTTCATTCCATTTATTCAATCTATTAAAGAATCAATTCCCAATTCAACTAATGACATTAATGAATTGAATAAAAATTATCTCACTTCTCTTTCGGAACTAGAAACTCAAATAAAGAAATCACTGACAACAATGGAGGCACTATTTGAAGGTTCTAAAAGTAAAATCACATTTAAATTCAAAAATTTATGGTTTATTGATGGTCCCGAAGCAATTATATCTGAAATCACTGAAATTATGTGGAAAGCGAAAACACGAATTTATATTGTGGCTCCTACTATTGAAAATGTTAATTTATCAATAATAAGAAATTTACCTCAAAAAATATCTATTAGACTCGCAACTTATTTAGATTTCAAAAATCCGAATCATTTGAAAATTGCTAATGAATTAAGTCCATATAATATAAACTTTAGATTATATAATGAGCAAAATTTGTGGGGAATTAATCGAGATCAAGAAGAAATTATACTAGGTTCAGCTACTAAAGATGGAGATGTTGCGGCAGTTGCTTCAGATGTCAAAGAACAAGTTCAAATGTTTGCTCCCACTTTAGAAACAGCATGGATCCAAGGAAAACCTTTTATTTTGAATGAATTAGTAGAATCATATGCTGTCTCCCAATTCAAAGAAATTGAAAAGAAAGAATTTGAGAGAGTTGAACCAGTAGAATCTAAGGAAGTTATTACTGAAGTTGATAAAATAGAACCTAAGCCCATTAAAGAAATAGGATATCAAACTCCTAAATTTGCTTCGCCTTCAACTCCAAAACCCAAAAAAGTATTTCAAGACTTGACAAAGGGATTTCAAAAAGTTGATGAAGTGGAAAAAGAAAAGGCAGAGAAGAAAAAAAAGTTTTGGAAAATCGAAGAGTAATATTTCAGATTAATTTAGTGAAATTTTAATAATATTTTTAATAATTTTAGTAGTCATATAATATAAATTGTAATAATTAAAAGTAATTGAGGGTCTTCTATTGAAAATTTCAGATTTAGTCAAATACGCAGCACGTGCTGAACCAGAAAAAATTGGACTTATTACAGATTCTGGTAGATACACATTTCAACAATTATATCAATTCTGCAACTCTTTAGCTAATGGTTTAGTTCAAATGAAATTCGAAATAGGGGATAGAGTTGCACTATTATTACGCAATGGATTAGAAATTATTGTGTCTTACTTTGGAGTTCCACGAATGGGAGCCATTGTCGTACCATTAAATTATAAAATGTCAAAAGATGAATTGGTTTATTGTCTTAACGATTGCACTCCAAAAATGTTAATTTATGGAGAGGAATATGAGGATATCATTGAATACCTTGAAAGTAATTGTAAAAGCATAAAATATTTTGTATCTCCTGCTGATTTTCAAAAAATTATTACTTCATATTCTAAAGAAGGGCCACATGACTTAAATGGTAAAAGGATTAAACTTAGTAATAAAAACACTCTATTTTTAATGTACACAGGAGGAACTACAGGTTTTCCGAAAGGTGTAATGCTTTCACATAAAAATCTCACTTCTACAATGGCAGCAAGTGGAGGTAAAATGCTTGCTGATGTTAAGAATTATACTGAAGAGAAGAGGTTAAGGCAAGTCGAGAGAATGGAGAAACAAGAGGGAGTTTTTATGACAGATCTTCCTATTTTTCATGCTGCTGCTATGTTTACTGTTATTGTTGCCATGTATGGGGCTACAACAATGGTTACTCATAAAAGATTTGATCCAATTAAAACTTATGAAATAATAGAAAAGGAAAAAGTGACAAATTTAGAACTTGTACCAACTATGTTAATAAGAATGCTTGAGGCATACGACCCTAAATATGATATTAGCAGTTTACAAACCGTTTTTTATGGCGCAGCTGCAATAGATCCTACAACTTTGAAAAAAGCACTTGAAGTTTTTAAAAATGTAGAATTTTATCAAGTGTTTGGAATGACTGAGACTGCTGTACCTGTTACTTCCCTAACAACAGAAGATCATGAATTAATTAGAGATGACAAACACGATAATCTATTAAGATCTGCGGGAAAGCCCATAGCAGGAGTTGATATTAAAATTGTTGATGAATCACGTAATGAGCTTCCTCTAGGAGAAATTGGAGAAATTGTGGTTCGTGGAGACGGAATTATGCAAGGATATTGGAATAAAGAAGAGAAGACTAAGTCAGTAATTGATAAAGAGGGTTGGTTTTATACTGGAGACATGGGAAAATTAGATGAAAATGGATATTTGTATGTTGTTGATAGGGCAAAGGATATGATTGTGTCGGGAGGAGAAAATATTTATTCTGCAGAAGTTGAAAATGCAATTTATAAACATCCAGCTGTTAATCTTTGTGCTGTAATAGGAATTCCTGATGAAAAATGGGGTGAAGCAGTTTGTGCATATATTGTAAAAAAGGATGGTTTTGAGCTTACTGGTGAAGAAATTATTCACCACTGCAAAGAATATATTGCTAGTTATAAAAAACCTAAGCGTATAGTTTTTATTAAAAAATTACCTATGAGCCCCCAAGGAAAGATCCTTAAAAAAATATTACGTGAAAGACATTGGAAAGATAAAGAACGTAAAATAGTTTAATAATAAAATTATTAATTTAAAGAAAAAGGTTGTTAGAAAAGGCATTTACATTAATTAAGCTTTATTTCCTTTCGATTTTTCACAATTTCTACAAACTTCTCCATTGAGACGCCATTCATAAAAAGTGATTGCTCCACCACAAATCCTGCATTTTGGTAGATATGAATTTTGAACTCCTAAAGTAGCCATTTTTTTCATCCTAATCTAAATAATCTCGTATTAGTTCTAAGATTATTAATATATAAGAATAGGGAGGGAGTCAATGAAAAGTGAAATATAAAAATTACTTAATTTCCCATCCTATTTTAAATCGATTCGTCTCTTTTGGAAATAAATATTTTAACAGTTGCTTATTTAAATAATAAATTATCGATAAGAATAGATAAGTTCTAATAAGAATAGAAAGAGGTTTAAGAAAAGATATTAATATTGCGTAAAAGTTATTTTGTAATTTACATTAGCTAATTTGAGAGCTAAAAATGAAAATTGAAAATATTTTATTTGATATGGGATTCACTTTAATAACATTTAAAAATTTTTCAGTCAAAAAATATGTATTAAGCCTTAAAAAAAATATCGAATATTTACAATCTTACTTAATAGATGAAAATATTATATCTAACATTAATTTTGGGCAAGTTCTCAAAGAGAATCAAAAAAAGTATTTTCAAAAATCATTTATTACGGATGATGAATATTCGATAGAATTTATTCTGAAAGAATCTTTTAAAGAAATAGGTTTAAGTTCAAAGGAAATAACTGATGAACTTATTGATAATTCAGCAAAAGTTCTTTATTCTAAGGATGCTGAAAATTGGAAAGCATATCCCGATTCAGAATCTACTCTCAAATCATTAAAAGAGAGAGGATTTAAGCTTGCTATTGTTTCAAATGCACCATGGCATGGTGGAGTCGTTCAAATTCTAAAATTAAATAAATTATCTAAATATTTTGACACAATAATATCTTCAGCACTCGCTAAAGTTAGGAAACCGAAACCTGGAATATTCAACTTAGCACTTTCCAATTTGAATGCAGAAATTTCAAATTCTATATTCATTGGAGATGATTTATACTGTGATATCTTTGGAGCCCAAAAATTAGGTATGAAAGCAATTCATTTTAACAAAGGATTTGAACTTCCTTCTCCTAAAACTATTGATATTAAACCTGATGAAAGAATAGACAAAATTAGCCAAATAATTCCAATTATTGAAAAATGGTCAAATGGTCCAATATAAAATAGAATATAAATTTAATCAAGTTCTTCTTCTAAATCATCAAATTCAGATAGTTCACTTAGAGTTTCTAGATAATCTGCGGGATTAATTATTAATTCAATAAATTCTAAGAGTAGTTCCTCAGTTCTTTCAACAGCAGTTTCCTCTTCTTTAAGTAATTTGTTATATTCTACAAGTTCACTAATATAATCGTAAGGATTAAACATTAAATCAATAAAATCATTTAATTCTTCTGGTAATGGGGCTTCAGGAATTGGTAAAGGACCTACTATTTCTGGTTTTTTGGCAATTTTTACAGTAGGTTTAATTTTTTCCAACTTTTTTAATCTTAAACGTTTTTTTTCTTCTAATTTTTCCTTTACTTCGAGACGTCGCTTTTCTTCTTCCTCCCTATATTTTTTAACTCTTATCTTTCTTTCCTCTAGGATTTTTTGGAATTCTACATCTCTTTGTTTAGTTTCTTGTTCGAGTTTTAATTTTTCTTCACGTAATTTCTTAACTTCAAGTTCGAGAGCTTTTCGTCTTTTTATAAGTCTAACCCTTCTAAGTCTTTCACGCTCTCTTACTGCTTTTAATCTCCGGGTTCGGGCTTCAATTAATGAGTCTTCCTTTGATTTTTCTTTATCTAAACGTTTTTTATGCCTTTCTTCATATAATTTCTGACGCTCGTCACGTAATTTTTTTTGTAATTCAATTATATTTAATTTTTCTTGCTCTTCTTCTTTCTTTTTTTCTTCATCAAGTCTCTTCTTTTCTAAGGCCTCTTTTTCTAACTGTTTTAGACGTAGTTCTCGTTCTTCCTCTCTTTTCCTTTTTTCTTCCTCTTCTTTTAATCTCCTTTTTTCTTGTAATTCCCGCCATCTTTTTGTTTTTTCATCCTCTTGCTGTAATTTTTCCCATAGTAGATTTTTTAATTCATCTTCATTAAAAATTTTTAATGATTTATTCCATTTCATTAATTTTTTAATTGATTCACGATAATTGCGGAAATCTTGGGGAGAGACCGGATCTGCAAAAAATACAACTAAATCTGCAGCTTCTGGAGGAAGTAGGCCTTGTTCAAAAATTTCAATTAGATGATCATAACTAATTCTTTTTTCAGAAATCTTTTTAATAAAAAATAATTCTAATTTTTTGATAACTTCATATAAATTTAATTTTTTAAGTACTGCCATTAGTTTAATATACTCATTTTCAAGCTTTTTTCCAGTTAAATTTTGAAAATTACTTTCAAAGGCATCAAATTCTAGCAATTTAAGGGCATTTACTTGAAATTCTTTATCTTTAAAATTTAGAATTTCATTTAAAGATTTATTTTTAATTAAGCTTGAAATAAATTCTTCTTTTAATATTTCAGGTCTGGGGTGATTTTTTGAAATCAATTTAAAGAATTCAACATTATATTGAATTTTTTGAAAAAACTGTTCATAATCATTATCCAGATATTGGAAAATTAATTTTAAATCCTCTTTCCAAAAGGATTCCTCACCCAAACCATATAATAGAAGCGAACCTTTCTCAACAGGGAGCATCATAAAAACAGGAAGATAATTTCCCTCCATTATTATCTCTCCCTTTTTATTTATTAAAAAATGAACATAACTTTCTACTAGACGTTTTGCTTCTATTAATTTTCCTTCTTTATTTTTATTGAAAAATAATAGATTTGGGTTTATATGAAGCAATTTTTTAGTATTATTATAGACTGCTGAAAACTCAAATACTCGATAAAAGCCTAAAAATTTTTCTAAATAATCTTGATTTAATGGAAAAATAATAATTGCCTTTCCACCATTTTTTAGATATTCTTTTACGTACTCTGCTTCATCCTCATACCACCCTTCTTTTCTTATTTTATTTTTATTTCCCTTCTGAGGTAAAAAAATCAACAGAATATCTTGAATTTCCTCTCCTACTACAAGTTCATTGATTAAGTAAAATTCTATGTTAGGAATTTTAATTTGTTTGACTTTTTCCGTATTTAAGAGACCGATTATATCAATATTTATAATTCTTTTTTCAGAAATCTTTTTATTATAAAATAATTCTAATTTTTCAACAGTATTAGATAACTTTAATTTCTTAAACACATCTCTTAATTTTGTATATTCTTTTTCAAGCTTTTTTCCAGTTAAATTTTTAAAATTACTTTCAAAATTCTCAAATTCTAATAAATTAAGTGTATCTACTTGAAATTCTTCATCCTCAAAATTTAGAATTTCATCTATAGATTTATTTTTAACTAGACTCTGTATGAATTTTTCTTTTAAAAATTCAGGTCTAGGGTGATATTTTAAAACATTTTTGATGAATTCAATATTATATTCAATTCTTTGAAAAAAATAATCAAAATCCTCATTTAAATATCGCAATATTATTTCTAAATTCTCTTCCCAAAAAGTTTCTTCGCCTAAACCATATAAGAGGAGTGATCCCCTCTCAACAGGGAGAAACATGAAAACTGGTTGATTATTTCCCTCCATTATTTTTTCTCCCTTTTTATCTATCAAAAAATGAACATAACTTTCTACCAAACGTTTTCCTTCAATCAACTTTCCCTCTTTTTCTTCATTAAAAATTAGTAGATTTGGATTAACATGTAGTAATTGTTTAGTATTATTATATTTTGAAGAAAACTCAAATATTTGATAAAATGGAGTAAATTTTTCTAAATCTTTTTGATCTAATGGAAAAATAATTATTGCTTTTCCACCATTTTTTAGATACTCGTTAACATACTCGACTTCTTCTTGATCCCATCCTCTCTCTCTTATTTCATATTTATCTTCTTTTTGAGGTAAAAAAATCAATAAAATATCTTGAATTTCTTCTGATTTTGCAAGTTTGTTGATTGAAAAAAATTCTACATTAGGAATTTTAATTTTTCTGACTTTTTCCTCATCAAAAAGACCCATTATATCAATATTTATAGTTATACTGATCATCTCAATAAGTAAATAGATAATCTCTAGAAGATGGATTTATTCATTCATTTAATCTTATAATAATAGATTTATTTTTTATATTGGTAACTTTATATTTTGATTCTTATAAATTTCCTACTTAATATAATTTTTAAATTCCATAAGAAATTTAGGATGAGTTTTAAAAATTAAAATTTATTCTAAAGATTTTTTTAAAAATTGAAAAAAAATTGGTGAGAAATTTTAATTTTTAAACTTTTTAAGCTAATATTATTTAGAAAATACCAGTCAATATTAAATATTTTATTAAATCCATCTATATTAAATAGAAATATTTAAATATAAGGTGGATTATATGAACAAAATAAATTCCTTCAAAAGAGAACTTCGAAGACATGGATTTTACCCTGTTAGAAATGGAAATCCTTCAGCACCGGTATTCGTAAAACATACTAGTGAGTTTGGGGGCATGTATGCTAATATTAACAAAGATCATACTTCTATTAGGATAAATGATGTAAAAAGTAGCTATAATTTTAACAACCAAAAAGAGCTTAAAAGGTTTTTAAAGGGTATGGAAGATGGTTTTGCTAAATATCAATTTTCTAAGATCTTGTCTCGAAAATTAATCGGAAACATCATAGAGGATGCTTTAGAAAGAACATAATATTTTTATTTATTTTTTATTTTGAGCGAGATTCTTTTTAGTATTAATGGCTGTCCTAAAAAAAACAAATAGGAAAACAAAAAAAGAAAAAAATTGGTCTGAATATTTGGTTATTTATTATTTTATTTCTCAATTGCTTTTTTAGAAGTCGGAGTTTTACTGATTTTTTTATTTAGCTCTTGGACCGTTTTATTAATCTTAATTATAACTGTCACTAATATTAGCAAGATCGCCCCAAAGCCCGCAACAATTCCAAGACCTAAAGGCGATAATAAGAAGCTGGAAATATCTCCACCGCCTTGTGGTGCGATTATAATTGGCTCATCTTTAGTCGGAGTCGGAATAACATCTGTTATTGTTACAATAACTGTGTCTGAAATGCCAAATTGATGATATGAATTATAATATTCAATAGTATAATTAAATGTCCCAAGTCCTACCATAGCAATATCTACAATTATATAAGTGCCATTTGTCCACGGGGTCCAATTTACCAATAGCATATAATTGTCATTAGAGTCATTTGCCCATACTCTATATTGTCCTCCGCCAGTCTCATCATAAAGTTGCCAATAAATTGCTGGCGAAAATAAAATTGTCGTGGTTATATCTCCAGGATGGTTTGCACTAGGTCTTTTATACATATTTGCGTACATTATTTCCAAATCAGTTCCCCACTCACCATCCGTGGAATCAAACCAGACCACATGTATGTTGCCGCTACTGTCCACGGCGACGCTTGGTTTCTCACTAAAATCATCGTTCCACCCGTAAAGGTCAGATATACAAGTTGCATTGGACCAGACCCCAGCAGTGTAGTTTACATAAAATATTTCATAATCAGCCAATCCACCGCCCCACTCGCCGACGCTCGCATCTGTCCAGACCACGTGCACGGTTCCGCTACTGTCCACGGCGACGCTTGGGTAATTACTCCAACCATCGTTCCACCCGTAAACATCCGAAATAACTGTCGTGTTGGACCAGCCCGCAGCGGTGTAGTTTGCGTACATTATTTCCTCATCAGTTCCCCACTCACCGTTCGTTTCATCGTACCAGACCACATGCACGTTGCTGCTATTGTCCACGGCGACGCTTGGGAAACTACTCCAACCATCGTTCCAGCCGTAAATGTCGGAAATCGCAGTTGCGTTGGACCAACCAGAAGTGGTGTAGTTTGCGTACATTATTTCAACATCAATTCCCCACTCACCGTACGTTTGATCTGTCCAGACCACATGTATGTTGCCGCTACTGTCCACGGCGACGCTTGGGAAATTACTATCACCATTATTCCACCCGTAAATATCCGAAATCGCGGTCGCGTTGGACCAGCCCGCAGCGGTGTAGTTTGCGTACATTATTTCAAAATCCAACATACCTCCTCCCCATTCACCGATTGTGTCATCTACCCAGACCACGTGCACGTTGCCGCTACCGTCCACGGCGATGCTTGGGTACTCGCTACTACCATCGTTCCACCCGTAAAGGTCTGAGATCGCGGTGGCATCGGACCAACCCGCAGCGGTGTAATTTGCGTAAAATATTTCCCAATCACTTCCCCACGCACCGTTCGTGTTATCTTGCCAGACCACGTGCACGTTGCCGCTACCGTCCACGGCGATGCTTGGGGACCCACTACTATCATCGTTCCACCCGTAAAGGTCGGAAATCGCGGTTGCGTTGGACCAACCCGCAGCGGTGTAGTTTGCGTACATTATTTCATTATCAGTTCCCCACTCACCGGCCGTGTCATCTACCCAGACCACGTGCACGTTGCCGCTATCGTCCACGGCAACGCTTGGAATCCCACTATTACCATTGTTCCACCCGTAAATATCCGAAATCGCGGTCGCGTTGGACCATCCCGCGGCATTATTTAAGGTAAAACTTTTATCGTTGACTGAAGACAAGGGAATAGTAGCGAAATCAAATTTAGAGGAGTTAATAACATGGAAAAATGTAAAAATAACGAAAATCTGTGTAAATATTATTATTCTTTTTTTTGTTCTCATATTATCCCTTCTTTATTTAAAAAATTGAAACTACAAATATATTCTATTTATTATATATAAATTTTTAATACGGTAAGGGAGCGATAAAGACTTCTTGATAGGAACAAATAGGTGTAATCTCATATTTAGCGATTTTTTTAGAAATAAAAAGAGGGAAAAAAGTAATTACCTTTTAGTAATCTTCTATACCTAAATCCTTATGATAGCGCCACAAACTCAAAAACTAGGTATTTTAACAAAAGATCGGAAAAAAATGTCTATTTTTGGTGACAAAAATACACAATTTCGAAATTTAATTAGATGAAAGTGAATTTAATATATAGTGGATTAGAAGAGGTTATAGTGAATTTGGTAGCAAATATTTTGAAAAAAAGTGATTTATTAAAACTTTTTGAAGATTTTTCCAAATATGATATATGTTAAAACCTTATTTTGACCATAATTGTTCCTATCTTTTTAAGGCAGTTTCATAACTTCTTTTAATTTCCAAATCTCATTCTTCTTCAATAGCTTTTTTTAAGTGTTCTTCAAAATTCAAGTGATAATAAGTTATTTTTATTTATTCATTTATTATTAAATTTTAGAAGTATTTAGGTGCAATACTATGGGTTCGTTTATGAGTCCCAAGGAAACAGAATTTTATAATCGTTTTATACAAGATTTGGCAAGTGTTAATCAGGATCCAAATCATAGTTTTGGTTTCCTTATCGAGAAATGGGCTGAAGAAATACCGAATAATATTGCTTTATATTTTCAAGATGATTCTTGGACTTGGCAAGCTTTTAATAATGAAAGCAACAAAATTTCTAACTTCTTTCTTAATTTTGGTCTAACTCAGGGTGAATGTATAGCATTAATGCTGGAAAATTCTCCCGAATCCCTCTTCCTTACAAGTGGAATTAATAAAATTCAAGGTATTAGTGCTTTAGTTAATTTTAATCAAAAAAAGCAAGCATTGTCCCATTCCTTCAAAATAGTGAATCCGAAATATATTGTAGTTGATGGGGACAATTTACATTCTTTTTATGAAATTGTTGAGAATCTTCCCATTAAAAATGAACAAATTTTTGTCGTCAATAATAAAAAAGATATTCCACATGATTTTATGGACTTACCTAGTGAAATAAAATCAATAAGAAGTTCTAATCCCAAAGCACCACCAGATACAATTATGGAAAATACGGCTCAATATATCTATACATCAGGTACGACAGGACTGCCAAAAGCAGTAATTATGGCTAATGTAAAAATATTCACTCAAGGATTTTTTTTGGGATCATCCTTAACTGATTTAACTTCTGAAGATGTTGTTTACATTCCGACTCCTTTATATCACAATCTTTCTATAGGGTGTGCTTGGATTGG
>JABXJV010000348.1 GCA_013375355.1 Candidatus Helarchaeota archaeon | reverse complement strand
CCCATTACTGAACTAAAAGAATCAGAAGCATATGCAGCTGTAGAAAAAATAGCTCGAAAAATAGGATTAGTAAACCATAATTAATTTTTTTATTCTAAATTAAGGATTTTTTAAAATTTCGCTAAGGAGTTCTAAGTTTATTTCAAATTCTTTTTTATATTGAAAAAATACTATTCCTTTTACGCCAATTTGTTTTGTAGTATTAATTACTCTTTGTAATTCATTCTCTTGTATTTTTTCATCTAAGTTTATGCATGTATAAAATTTTTTTAATCCTCTTGCTTTTTTAATCAAATCCCTCAATTCGTTAATTTCCTTAATTATTTCGGTGTGTTTTTGGAATTGTTTATCTTTCATAAATAAAATTTGGTAAATCAAATCCTGATAAGTAACAAGATCGGCGTAATTTTGACCTACTAATTCCGCTATTGCAATAGGCCATACATCAGTGCCTAAAAATACATTTTGATCCGTTTGACGGGTTGAAATTAATATTTTTCCAACAAATCGTGTTATAGAATTGTATCGAAACCTATTCCAAGATTGAAATACATTATCTTCATTAAGAGTCTTTGCGGATAATAGATGAGAATTTTTAATAAAGTATTTACGAAGCTGTTTGATACTAAAACCTTTCCATGATTCATCAATTATTTCTCTCTCTTTTAAATCTTCTAATGCACGAGGGTTTGTTGCCTCTCTTTGACATGATTCACAAAAACAGCATAATTCCTCTTTATATGGATATGGATATCTAGCATTAAACAATTCAATACCTTGAATTGGATATTTCTCAATTATGTTTGTGACAAGGTTTGAAATATAATTTTGAACCGATAGATTATTTGGGCATAAAAATCTTCGACTTTTTTCTCCAATATGATTTACTTGTGCCCAATCTGGATATTCTAGTATAGCTTTTTGATTTTCCAAACAATTAAGCCAAGCAATAATTTTGAATCCTGCCCTATTAGCGCTTTCAATAAACTTTTGAAAAACAATCCAGTTATCTGGAGAATATTGTAAAAGTTTAATATCCTTTTGATAATAAGAACCATCTGGTTTAAAAAATAGAAGATCTTGGGCAGTTGTATCTTCTAATAAGTAATTGTAATTAAAACTTACGTGGATCTGACTAATTGAATAATTAGAGAGGTGATCTAAAATCTGATTTATTTCCTCCTTTTTGATATACTGAGGAAAAAAGTATATTCCTACATCCATCTTGATTCCACAAATGATTTACAGATTAAACTCCATTGGCTTTAAAATCTTCCCACATGCTGGACATTCTGGAGTAAAGCCTTTTTTAAGAAGGTTTATTTCCCTCTCTTCAAGAATTTTGCTACAAGTTGGGCAATGGAGTTTTAATTCGTATATTTTTACCTTTTCTTCCTTAATTTCTGACTTTTTGATTTTACCCGATTCAATTTTTTTCTCTGCATCTTTGACCGTATCATCAAGTTTTTCTACTATTTTAGCTGATTCATTAAGGTTTTCTTCAAATTTTTCTCTTACTTCTAGTGATTTGACAATTTTTTCATCAATTTCACTTAATTTTTGCTGAACTTGATCTAATTTTTGTAAATCTATTTCGATTTTGGATTTAGATTCTTTTTCAAATTTCTTTCTTATCAACCTCATATCTTTCGATATTATACTAAATTCTTTATCACTTTTCTCAAGATCTTTTTCAATATCAATCAGATAAAATAGTAGTTTCTCTACTATTTTTTCTGCCTTTTTTAATTTGATTTTTGCAGTTCCAATTTCTTTTTTAATAATTAGGCTTGGATCTCCTAATATTTTCAAGACTTCGAGTGTGATAGCATCTACTTCTTCCTTATTTTCGACAATTTCTTGTACTGACTTCCCCATATACTTCTCTATTTCATCTATGGAAGTAACAAGTTTATTAGTTTTAGTTACTACATCAATCACCGCTTTATCCATCTTTCTTTCCTCTGTTTCATTAATTTGGATAAATTTAGTAGGTTTTGGTTTAACTTTTTCTGGAACTGGTTCTGGTTTTGTTATAATTGGAAGAGGCTTAATCGGTTTTGGTTTTATTTTAATAGGTTTTATTTTAATAGGTTTTATTGTTTTAGGCTTAATGACAGATTTAATACGGATTGGCTTAATAGAAAGAGGTTTTAAAGGCATTGGCTTCTTTTCTATTTCAACTTTTTTTGTAACAGGTTTTAAAATTTCTTCTTTTTCTTCTATTCTTGGTTTTACTGACACTTTTTCTAGTATTAATTCAAAGGGAGTTTTACCTTCTTCATCTATTTCTTCTTCAGTTAAGGGTTCTTCGAATGTATCCAATTCACTTGGGAGTGATACAGTTGGTAAAGTTGGTTTTGGAAGTTCATAATCCTCTACTATACGTGCCGTCACAGGAGTAATATATTCTTCTTCTACCGGTTCCTTCTCGATTTTTTGAGCTTCTTTTAATTTTTCTTCAGGTTTAGCAAATTTAACCTCTTTGGTTGAGATATACTTAATTTTTCCGCCTTTTTCTTTTAATTGCCTTAAAGAATAAAGAATGAACGCCCGTCTATCAATTAAAAACGAAATTTCCTTAAAAATCATCATTTCTGGCAACATTGATTTAGTCATAATTTTATTAAAGAGATCTGCGATAAAGAAATATCCTTCTGGAGAACTCTCATATGCAGTCATTACTAATTGACTTCTAAAAGCATTCAATTTCATGTTCATGCCTTTCATCGTTACTCTATATGGTAAAATTATAGAAATTTCAAAAATATAATCTAATAGTCGTTCTATTTCACTTTGATCTACAAATTCTCCGTCCTTTTTTATAATATTATAATTATTTATTTCAAAAAATTGAAGGAAACGGACTATTCCTCTTAAGAACCTATTAGTCGGAAGCTTAGATAGAATAAAAGCAGTTCTTGTTAAATCTCCATCATCTATTATTATGAACAAATCTTGAAAACGAACTAAATCCACCGAAGCACTATAACCAGATTTGCCCTTTCCAAACCCTTTGATCATATTTATTAATGCCTTGTTGGTGAAATCATTGAAATCTTCCATATTATAATTTTGTTGATATATTGGTTTTTGTAATTTCTTATGGATTATATATATTTTGCGGAGGCTAATCAAATCATTAAAGTAATCAAATGTTTTTTCTGCCTCTGCCATTACTTTAGTCTGTCTTCTAACTCTAAATTTCTTATTAAGAATGTATAATGTGGGAATGGCTACAAAAGCCGCACCTGCAGCAATAAAAATAGGTATAAGAATTGTCCAAATTGATGTAACTTCTGTTGAAAGAGGAATAGATTGACTAGATTTTATTGACCAATTTGGATGAGAATTATTGACTCCTCTAAATTCCGCATAATATACTATGGATTTAAGCCCTGCAATTACTGGAATGGTTATTTGAAAAGTGCCTTTTCCATCAGTTTTTGTTGATAAGTCCAATGGAAATGGAATTCCTCCTTCTGTAAAAAGAATCAATTTTAAATTAATTGTTCTTTTCATAAATGATCCTCCTTCTGTTGAACCATTAATTAGAAATTGCATTGTTAAGAGGAGAGTACCGTCATCAGAAACTTCAGGTTGAAGAGGAATTGCCACAAATGAGGATGATAACCATTCTAAAACTCTTAGAGTAAGGAATGAATCCATTGGAAGAGTATTATTCGCAGTTGAATGCAGCCATATTCTATATGTACCTGGCGGTATTGGAGCGTTTAAATCTGTCCTTAAGGGAAAAAGGGTATTAAGTACCCATAATTTTGAAATATTACTGTAGATTAAATTAATTCCTGTGGTGATAGTTGTGTTAGACAAATCTTTAATTGTGAAGTTTATTTTTCCATTCCACTTTGGTTCATCAGAAATAAATTCGACGATCCCAGTTCGTGGAGAAGTATTATTGAAAATTATTCTGGAATAATTTGCATTAAAACTAATATATTGATCTTCCCATTGCCTAATAATAGAAATTTCTTTTGATTGATCATAAGGAATTAGATATGATTCCCATTCTACGACTGATATATTAACCAATATATATGCTCTTTCATAATTTAGTTTTTTAAAGGATATATTAAGAAAATATTCCCCTACTTGAAGTTTATACAAAGAAGAATTTATTGTTATATTGAATTGATTGCTAGTATACTCACTCGCATTTAAATCGGCTATTTTATTAGTTGAATTATGCAATTCTACATTAATATCAACAATTTCAGTCGTTTCGTTCTTTAAGTTATATTTTGGACCCGTTTCATTATTTGTATAATTAACAAAAATATCTAAAGTCTGGTTGAGATGGATATTAAGATGATACCAATTACCTGCATCAAATTTAAGATAATTAAATTCTTCATAACATTGAGTAATATATGCAAGGGTCATATTCTCTCTAATTATGAAATTTGATAAGAGAAATTGAATATGATGATTTGTTTTGTTTATAGTGATATTTACATTTTGGATGCTTGCGTTAAGGTTTGAAATATCATGATCTGTGATTAATGTTATAGTATAATTTCCTGCATTAGTTGTATTAGCCCAAATAACTCCATATGTTTGATTAATTTTAACATCTATATCTGGTCGAACTCCATCTCCAAAATCGGATCTATTAAACCCAAGTTCAATAGTTTGGTTTGTATAAAGTGGTATTGGCGAAGGATAGGACCAGTAAACAATTGAAGTATTGTAAACCCAAATTGTAGTATCAATTGAGACTGTTCGATTTTGGTAACCTGGTTGCCAAGTAGTTATATTTAATTGGAAATTATAATTGATATTGTAAATATTAAAAACAATATCAAGCACATATGTTCCATTGAGATAATTTGTAATATTATCAATATATAATTGATATAATTGTTGAGTAACGCCATATCTTATTGTAAAATTCGAATCTGTAATGTTATATTT
>JABXJV010000347.1 GCA_013375355.1 Candidatus Helarchaeota archaeon | reverse complement strand
TAGAGATAATTGGAATTGCTCATGGACATAAATGGGCTCTTCTTAATACGCCTTATGGATACTGGTTTTTAGGTGAAATCTTTATTTTTGTGCTTCTACCATGTTTTCTTTTCGTATTTGGGGTGCGACGAAAATCTGTAAGTCTTATAAGATTTACATCTTTTTTTACCATTATTGGAATTATTATTAACAGACTTAACGTTTCTATTATTGCTCATAACTGGAAACTTAATGAGAGAAGTTTTCCTGATTGGAAGGAGTTGGTTATATCTATTACTATTATTATTATTGCCGTTCTTGCCTTTCGCTGGATTGTGAACCGGATGCCTGTTCTGAAAGAACATCCTGATTACAAATATATACATTAATTATTTTAGTGAATTTCTTAAAGATATTTTAAAGTTAACTAAAATTTTTTATAGGTTTTTATAATAACAGTCGTATTATTTATGTTAAATAATTTCAATAAATTCCTATTTTTCGCAATTTGTCATTATGCATTTTTTTATTCAGATAGTAGATTATGCCAAATCATAACGATACATACCAAGTATCATGAACAAATATTCCTCCCTGAAATCACATTTTACTATTGGTAATAATTTCTTAATATACAAATCATTAGATAACTTATTACATTTCATTTCAATTGATTCGAATTCAAAAAATTATCAAAGATCGTCTATATGAAAAAAGAAAAATACAATCCTTACATTCTTACAGAGAGTGCAATTAAGGAACCCCCTGAAGGAATTTTCAAAAGTATAAAATATTTAGGTCCGGGACTGGTTTTATCAGCTTCAATAGTAGGTTCAGGTGAATTGATTGCCACAACTGTACTCGGCGCTCAAGCTGGATTCATAACCTTATGGGTAATTATTGTGAGTTGTCTTGTAAAAGTGACACTTCAATTAGAATTTGGCAAGCATGCTATAAATACGGGTGAGACAACTATGGTAGCATTGAACAAACTTCCAGGACCAAGATTTAAGGATGTGCATTGGACAATCTGGGCGTGGATGGCAATATTTATTACTAAACCTTTCCAGATGGGTGGAATAATCGGCGCCACAGCACAGGCTTTAAAAATAACAATTCCCTCCATAAATGTAAGCATTTGGGCATGGATTACAGGAATATTGGTTGCAATTTTAGTATTTAGAGGTCATTATAGATTTATCCAGAATTTTTCCATTATACTAATATTTCTTTTCTCAATATTCAATATAATCTGCGTTATAATGCTTCAATTTACTCAATATGCAGTAAGTTTTAATGATATAATGAGCGGATTAAGTTTTCATCTTCCGGCCTACACACTGGTATTTGCAATAGCTGCATTCGGATTGACTGGTGTCGGCGGAGATGAAATTATGCAATATCCATACTGGTGTATTGAAAAAGGATATGCTGCATTCACAGGTCTCAAAAAAGGCTCTCCTGTATGGACAAAGAGGGCTAAAGGGTGGATTAAGGTTATGTATACTGATGCGATATTTTCTATGGTAGTATATACTGTTGTTACTGTTTCTTTTTATTTACTTGGTGCCGCTGTTTTGCATGGGAGAGGGGAGATTCCAAGAGGATATGATATGGTCAGAACTTTATCAAAAATGTATACTGAATCTATTGGTCCCAGTGCTAAGTACATTTTTCTTTCAGGAGCTATAATAGTTCTATTTTCAACACTTTTCTCAGCTCTTGCTGCCTGGTCAAGAACTTTCGGAGATGCATTCGGCAGATTTAAAATAATAGATTATTTTGATAATAAACAAAGAAACAGGTTTATCGCAATTTTTTCTTGGGTGGTAGCAATTTTGTGGATAATACTGTTTCTTTTAATAAAACAGCCGGTTTTTATGGTTTCATTGGGGGGAATCGGAACAGCCATTATTCTTTTAATTGTTGTTTATGTTGCTTATTACTTCAGATATAAGAGGCTTTCAAAGGATTTATATCCATTGCTAATTTATGATATATTTTTTTGGCTCAGCGCAGTAATTATTCTGGGCATTGGAATAAAGGCTTTATATTCTGGAATTGCAGGTCTTTTTTAATGATTTTATTTTATTGATTAAAACATCAATAAATTTTATATTTAATCGGTGTCCTAAGGCAATTAATTTCTATAAAGAATAGTTCATGATGAATCAATTAGAAAAGAAAAGATTAAAGTATTCAAAGAACTATAAAAAGATAATAATAGTAGGTCATCCAAATGTCGGTAAGTCCACAATTTTTAGAAGATTATGTAAGAACAATGTTGTAATTTATAGTTATCCCAACACATCAATTGAGATTGGGGTTGGCTGGTTTACAGAGGATGATAAAACATTTGAAGTAATAGACACTCCTGGAGGAAATAGTATTTATTCGAATTCGGAGGATGATAAGATAATCAGAGAGATTCTTCTTGGAGAGGACGAAAAAATTATACTTCATGTTACCGATACCAGAAATATAAAAAGGACTTTACTTTACACTATTGAACTATGTGAATTTAAGGCACCTTTGATTCTTGATTTTAATATGGCTGACGAAATGAGGGCAAGAGGAATTTCTGTGGATTATCAAAAAATCTTTGAAATATTCGGAATTAGAGCAGTTCAAACTATCGCAGATGAAGGTGAGGGAATTGAGCAATTAAAAAAGGAAATACTAAAATTTACTATTCCAGAGTTTCAAATTAGATATAGCGGGAATTTGGAAAGAACTATTGGCGAAATAGCAAATATTTTTAAAGGAGACGAAGATTTCAGCAGAATCCACACACTTTTGTATTTAACGATGCCAGAATCAATTGAAAGAATTTTTAAAAGCAAGTTCTCTAAAGATTCCATAGAAAAAGCTAAATCTATCTTAAAGAAAATGTCAGATAAATTAAATTCACCTATTGATATTGAATTAATTAAAATCAGAGCAATGAAAGCACTTCAGATTGAAAATCGGATTGTAAAATACTCTGAACCTTATAAAATAAAATATATAGAAAAAATAGAAAAGTGGATGCGCATTCCGATTACTGGTATTCCGATATTTTTGTTTATTCTTTTTATTTTTTATCTTTTTGTTGGAGTGTTTGGTGCTGGTGTTCTGGCTGATTTTATTCAATACGAGGTTTTTGGAAAATATATTGTTTATTATTCTGATCTTCTGTTGAAACATATCGATTTTAGATTTCTCCAAGAAGCATTAACTGGGAAGTACGGCATTATTTCATTCGCTTTAACCCTATGCCTTGGTGTAGTTTTACCAATTGTATCAACATTTTTTTTTGCATTGGCGCTTGTAGAGGATTCGAACTATCTACCGAGGCTTAGTATTCTTTTTGACCAAACGTTAAAAAAGATAGGCATAAGTGGAAGAGCCATAATGCCTATTGTTCTTGGCTTCAGCTGTATTACAATGGCTGTATTATCAACACGAATCCTTGAAACAAAAAAAGAAAGATTAATCACAGCTATAATTCTGATTCTTGGTATTCCTTGTTCTGCCCAGAGCAGTATATTATTGGCAGTTATAGCTACCATTTCTTTAAAAGCTTTGTTTATAATATTTATTGTAGTTAGTATTCAAATCATACTCGCAGGTTTCCTTCTAAATAAGTTTATTCCGGGAGAAAAGTCTTCTTTTATTATGGAGATTCTTCCTTTGAGAATTCCAGAAATTAAAAATGTTCTCTATAAAACCAAGTTGAGAGTTATGGTGTTTATGCGAGAAGTATTTCCACTGTTTATGCTTGCTGGTTTCATAATGTTTATACTTGACAAGATAAGAGTTCTGGAACTAATTGAGATGTTTGGAGCACCTATAATAAAAAATTTCTGGGGACTTCCCATAGAATCAACGGATGCATTGATCCTTGGATTTGCCCGAAAAGAAGCAGGTGCGGCTGTGATTAAATCTCTTGTTGATTCTAATTTGCTAAGTGAAATTCAGACTATTATTATCGTTATTGTAACACTGCTATTTGTTCCATGTTTTTCTACTTTTTTAGTTTTAATTAAGGAATATGGAATAAGAGACTCTTTGATTATGGCAATCGGGGTCTTTATTATTGCAATTCTTACTGGAGGAATTTTAAACAATGTTTTGAGATTTATTTATTAATCAAACTTTTTAAATTGCATTTAATATTATTACAGAAGAGAAAGAGTATAAACAGATTTTTTAAATTCTTATAATAAAAAATATAACTTTTGTGAGGATAAAAAATATGGAAGATATAAAGAAAGAAGAGATTTTAGAAGCGATATGGAGTTCTATAGAAAAAGGAGATGCTATAATAAATAACATTCAAAAAATAGCACAAATTAATGTTGATTTAGAGGCATTTAATATTCTTGAAAAAGAAGGTATAATCAAAATTGATAATAATAAAATAGAATTTACAGAGATTGGGAGAGAAAAGGCAAGAATTATAATCCGAAGACATCGACTTGCTGAAAGATTGATGGTTGATATACTTGATATGAATTTAGATAGCATAGAAGCCGGTGCATGTGAGTATGAACATATACTTGCTCCAGGTATAACAGAGAGTATATGCACACTTCTTGGTCACCCTAAGATTTGCCCTCACGGTAATCCAATCCCAGAAGGAAAATGCTGTCAAGAAGCGAGAAAAGAGGTAGAAAATGTGCTTACCCCACTTGACAAGGTAGAAACCGGCAAAAAGGTTAAAATAGCATACTTTAGTACTCAAAGACACCCTATTTTACATAAGTTGATCTCGTTTGGTTTAGTTCCCGGCACTAAAATTACTGTTCATCAAAAATCCCCATCATTTATTATACAATTTGAAAATTCCCAGTTAGCCGTCGAAAAGGAGGTAGCGTCCCGTATTTTCGTTTGGAAATAATTTATTACCGAATTTTTTTTAAATGAAGAATATGAAGATTAAAATTTCTGGAATTCATTTGTAAAATGTTTTTTCGAAAAGTATAAATGGATTTATAATTTTAAATTTTTTATTTCACAATTATTAAATAGAAAAAAATCCTTGAATAAATATATAATAAGTTTAATATTAAATAATAGTTTACTAGTATAAAATTAACTTATCTTTAAAATTTTATAATATCACTAAGGAAAGAAATGGAAAATTTTAATAAAAAAATCGGAAGGACTCCCTTTGAATATCCGAGGAGTTTTTTAGAGAATATCGTAGTAAATAGTCCTGTAGGAATAATGATGACTAATTACGATTTTGTTATAAAATATATGAATTCGATTGCCCTTGATATTCATAAAATCAAGCAGGAAGAATATTTCACCAAAAGTATAAAGTTGACAGATTATATAATAGAACCTGAAAAGATTTTCAATATAAAAGAACCACTTATTTCCGAAAAGGAAAACAACATTTGCACGACTTACGAGGTTCTGCATAATAATGATAGAAGGACAATCAGGGCAAAGGTTAATTTAGCCAGGGACGAGTATTATTACCCTATAGGTGGATTCTTTTATATCTGTGAGGATGTTACCAAGATAAAGAACCTTAGGGAAAAGGCGCGTGAAATTGAAAAATTTGAGACTCTCCATAATATGGTTGTTACATATAATCATGAAATGAATAATATTATTGCAGTTATTATGGGGAGAGTTGAATTGCTTTTAAAAAGATTGAATCCCCAGGATAAAAATTTCAATAATATCAATGAAATATATAATTCCACAAAGAAACTCTCAGAAATCGTAGAAAAAATAAGAGAAATTAAGGAAATAAAAATTAAAGATTATGTTAATGGTATAAAAATGATTGATATTGATGACAATTAGATGTATTATTTTTAAGATGTGTTTACAAAAGTCTTATTTAATTTTTCATATTTGTTATACAAGGTCAGATAAAATCAGACAGGAATGTCCGACCTACAATTATTTTATTATGTCAGCGTTTTATATATGTATTATTTTGAAGATGTTTATAAATTCCTGTTAGATTATTATTTGAATTATGGATATAAATTTAAAATAATACACATAAAAATTCATGAGTAAATAGATGAAAAAGATAATCGCTATTTTTATTACGGTTCTAATTTTAATATATGCGACATATTCATTTTTAAAACCGGTAAAATTTGATTATATAATCAAAAATGGTAAGATTGTTGATGGAACAAGTAATCCGTGGTATAAATCAGACATTGGGATTAAAGGAGATAAGATTGCTGAAATAGGGAAAATTCCTAAAGGAAGAGGTAAAAAGATAATTGATGCATCCAAGAAAGTAGTTTCCCCGGGATTCATTGATATTCATACTCATTCCGACAGAAGAATATTAGAAGACCCAACTGCCCAAAATTATATCACTCAAGGAGTCACCACTGTTATTGGCGGGAACTGTGGAGGGTCTAAGTTAAAATTACGGGATTTTTTCAAGGAAATAGAATCGAAAAAGATTGCTCTAAATTTTGGAACACTGGTCGGGCATAATACTATTCGAAAAAAAGTGATGGGAAATCACAATAGAGAACCAACAATAGAGGAATTGGAAGAGATGAAGAGGATTATAGAGCAAGAGATGAAAGCAGGGGCATTAGGATTATCAACTGGGTTGAAGTATATTCCCGGAGCATATTCAAAAACCAGGGAGGTGATTGAACTTGCAAAAGTAGCCGGAAAGTATGGAGGATTTTATGCAAGTCATATAAGAGAGGAAGGGTTAGGACTGATTGATGCTGTAAAAGAGGCAATCGAGATTGGTGAAAAAGCAAATATTGCTGTTCAGCTTTCTCACCATAAGGTCGTCAGCGTTGACAGATGGGGAGATAGCAAAATCACTCTTGAACTTATTGAGAATGCAAGAGAGGTGGGTATCGATGTTAAGGTTGATCAGTATCCGTATCCTGCAACAAGTACAGGACTGTCAGTTCTTTTTCCGTACTGGTCTTTGGAAGGCTCGAAAGAAGAAATAAAAAAAAGATTAGAAGACCCTGAAACAAGAAAAACGATTAAAGAAAAGATAATTTATAATATAATCCACGACCGAGGGGGGAAAGATTTAAGTAATATCCGAATAGCAGGTTATTCAAAAGATAATGGTTTAGAGGGGAAGAATCTTAAAGAAATACTTGAAATGAAAGGTATAACTCCTGATATGGAAAGAGCTGCTGAACTGATATTAGAATTATATTCAGACGGAAATCCGAGTGCTATTTATAGATGCCTTTCGGATGAAGATATTGAAAGGATAATGAAATATCCAATAACCATGCACGCCAGTGATGGAAGTATTATAGAAATGGGAAATGGAGTGCCGCATCCAAGAAATTATGGAACTTTTCCACGTGTTCTATCTTTGTATGTGAGAGAGAAAGGGCTAATCACGCTTGAAGATGCAATAAGAAAAATGACCTCGCTTCCCGCTTCAAGAATTGGTATTAAAGATTCAGGAATAATCTCGAAAGGAAAACGGACCGATATCGTTATTTTTGACCCTATTTCAATTAAGGATAGGGCTACATGGGATGATCCGCATCAGTATCCAGAAGGAATATCTTATGTATTCGTAAATGGGAAAATTGTTGTGGAAAATGGAAAAATAACTGGAGAACTTCCTGGAAAAATAATTTATGGACCTGGAAAGGAAAAATAAGTATTGAATATTAAAAATTTTTTTAACAAATTGTAAAAGAAACAAAAATAACTACAAATAATATTGTGATATATAATTAAATATAACGGAGAGAAAATTTGGCATATATATGTAAGAACTGTGGAAAGCAGTATGATATAACCCTATTTCAGTTTGGGAAAAAAATAAGATGTGAATGTGGAGTTATGGTTGATGCATCT
>JABXJV010000031.1 GCA_013375355.1 Candidatus Helarchaeota archaeon | reverse complement strand
TTCGGTTGATTTAATTTGAATTTTGATGGTCTTATCTAATGAACTTCTTTGAACAAAATTTACAGATTTTTTTAGAACTTCATATAAATCTATAGGTTCAAGTTTAAGCTCAATTTCCTCAAGCTTAGAAAATTTATTCACATTCTCAACCAATTTATCAATCTTTTCAATTTGCCCTATAATCCTCTTGAAACATTCTCCCAAATATTCTTCATTGTTTAAATTATCGAGTCCTTGACTGGTGCATAAAAATAATACTTGAAGAATATTTTTGATATCGTGAGATAATAATTCTTTAAAAAATTCAGATCGATTAAAGGCATTACGGTATTCTTTCTCAGATTCTTTTAATTTAATTTCTCCGATTTTTTCTTCAATTATAAGTTTTAATCGGTCTCCAATTTCTTTTAAAAAAATTTTTTCTTCCTTTAAAAATGGTTTATTTCTAAGATAAAACACGTCAATTTTCATTATTTGTTGATTAACTATGACTTCATAAGATAAATTATATGGACTATTATCAAAACTATCAGTTTTATATTCCATTGAGTTATACAAAATTCTTGAACATATAATTTCTGGGAATTGAAATGCTGGTGGAATAAGATTAATAGTTCCTTCTATAATCTCCTCAATTGAAATATCTGGATATTCTAAAAGTTTAGAAATCCCATATAAACAATTAAGTTCTTTAATTCTTTCGCGAAGTTGGTGTTCTTGTTCATTTAATGCCTGTTCTGCCAATTTTCTATCTTTTATATTATTTATCCAATGATGTAATATTTTTTCTTTAGGATTCTTACCCAGATATGGTTCTGGTGGAATATAATAGAAATTCTGAAAAAATTCAGTTCCTATTACTATAATTGGGTGTGTTTCTAAAATTTTTAAGATTATATCAGGGGAAAATTTTCTAATATCATATTGACAGATTGCAAGACATCTACTATATGGGAAATAAATATTCAATTTTGATTCATATTCAATTAATCTTTCCGATCCGGGTAGTTCTTTAAGAACCCAAGTCATTTCACCTGTAACTCTAAGACCAGAGTAACCATTTTTGAGTGCAGTCTCTGTTTCAGATTTTAATAATTTAATCATTTTATCTGGGTCGAAATAACCATCTTTTAAATATGTATCTTTAACTGTCAAAATTACGAATTGTCTGCTCTTTAGATATGATTCAACATCAATATTATCACTTTTTAAATAATTTTTAACAACGGGACTGGTATTAGAATCAACAATATATATTACTTTCTCATGATTCTCTAGACCTTGTTTTAAAAACGGTGTAAGTAGTGCTTCATGATCTTTTTCTGTACTATAAAGGCAACATAGATGATCTCCGAAATTCAAGTTTTCTATTTCATAGAGAGTATAATCAGGCTCCATTTTAAGCACTATATTACTTATTTAGGATATAAAAAAATTAATAGAAACTTAATATATAATATTGAATTTAACAATCGTAAAATATTGTGTTCGTGCAAGTATGAAAAAATTTTTAAGAAAGTAATAAAAATCAAAATGGAATGATAAAATAGAAGAATTATATTATTTTTATCTCCGTTTTTTTCTGAACTATGGCTGAAGAAATGCGAAAGATATTTTAAGGGGAGAAGTGGATGTTAACTCGGATTATATGGCTGGAGATCTCAAGATAGATGGGGAATTACCATTATCTATGAAGAGGGGACAAGCAGCTGAATATCTAACCGAAGCTTTAAGCGAAATTTTATAAAAATTCTTTTTATAAATAATTTCTTTCTTATTTTCAAAATGTTTTTATTATAAATAATTAATAATATTCTATCCTTTAAATAAAATTAAAGGAGTGAGTGGAAATAATTTGAGAAGAAATAAAACATTTATTATAATATGCGCTATGTCTCTTACTTTAGTTATACTATTTTCCACTGTTCTACGTACTCAAGTAACTGGAAATACAAGTAATGGATATTCTAATGGATTAATTCCATATAATGGAGATTCGGTTGAACTTAATACACTTAATTTAGGGTATAATGTTAGTGTAGGGCTATCTTGGGAGCAAGAAATTACTGTTTTAAATAATACTTATTTACAAACAGACTTTACTGCAGGCGATCGGTTTCGATATACTGTGAAGGCGATAAATAACTCTGTCGTGGATATCAATGGGTATATAAATCAGGGTTATACTGTATTTGGTGACCATTGGTATTTTAATAGCACCGAGAGAAATTGGGTTGATACAGAGATGTTATTGGGTATATATAATGACACAAATACTTTAGACCTACCTTTTACATTTGGAAACTATAGTTTTTACTCTGAATTAATGAACTATACTATGACATACTTAAATTTAATCTTGTATGATTGTCTTCCTTCAAACTTCAGTGCAGCAAATCATACTATCGTGAATGGGTCATATTTATTTTTTGGAATAATAGGAACCGGTCCCTTCAATTATAATGTAACTCCAGGAGGCAATATTGCATCAAATTGGACTATATGGAGCGGAAGTGCAACTAATAACGGGTCCGAGCCCAATACATATAGATTGGTATATGTTTTCAATGACAAAGGTGTCTGTAATCTAACCCAAGTGTATGTAAATGGGACAACAAGTTGGGAAAAAGCCTTTGAATTGAAACTTGTGAGAATGGGTCCAGCATATCCACTTGATTTTGGTAATATTTTAGGCTCTTATACATACAAAGTTACTACTGCAAATCCTGTTTTTCCTTTTCTTATTACAGTAGGAGATAAATACACTAGTACCGTTATTAATATATTACGTGACGTTGATATCGGTGGTGGGGATTTTGTGGACATTGCGAATGGTTCATTTAGTTATTATTATGCAAATGGTTCTAAAGAAAATTATACATCAGCACTTCTTTCTATGTATAATAAAACACATTCATTTGATGCTTTCTTTGGTCTATACCACTATATTTCTGAGTTAACAATAGGTTTTATGATGACTTATGAAATATTGGATTTTAATTTTCTTCCTTTAGACTTCTTTGCAGCTAATGATACAATTGTAGGTGTGACTCATTTGGCAGTGTTAATGGACGACCCAGCGAGTAACTTGTCCTATAGTTATACTCAGAATCTTTCTACTAACAGTATTGCGGGAACATGGACTATGTGGAATGGAACTGCAGGAAATAACGGGACAGAAGCGGGCACATTATTAATTAATTTTACTTACAACAGTGAAGGGATACTTACTTCAACGCAAATGTATGCAAATGGAACTACAAGTTGGGACTTATTACTTGAAATTGTACTTTTAGATCCATATATAGTTTTAGTTTCTAGAGATCCATTTACCCCAGTTTACTTGGATTCGGTTAATGTCTCTGTCCATATTACCGATAAAGAAGGAGTAGACACTGTTTTAATCAATTCGAATCATACAGGTACCCCATTAGATTATGAAATGGACTTCCTATCAGGCAGTTATCAAAATGGTTATTGGAACTATATTATTCCTGCCTATCCCGCTGGAACTACAATTACTTATTCAATCTGGGCGAATGATACATCTAACAATCCAGACACTGCTGGCCCCTACCAATATATCATAAGTGCCCTATATCCATATGACTTTGGTAATATTATAGGTTCTTATATATACAATGTTACTACTGCAAATCCTGGTTTTCCTTTTCTTGTTACTGCCGGAGATATGTTCAATAGTACGGTTATTAATATATTACGTGGTTTTGATATCGGTGGTGGGAATTTTGTGGACGTTGCGAATGGTTCATGGAGTTATTATAATAGCACAGATGGTTCGACCTTAAATTATACATCAATAGGTCTTTCTGCATATAACAAAACACATTCATTTGATATTGGCTTAGGTCCATACCAGTATATTTCTGAGGTAACACAATTTCTTATTATGAATTATGGAGTATTGGAATACAATTTTCTTCCTTTAGACTTCTTTGCAGCTAATGCGACTATTGTAGGTTTGACTCATTTTGTAGTGTTAATGGGCGACCCAGCAAGTGCATTCCACTATAGTTTTACTCACGATCTTTCTACTAACAGTATTGCGGGAACATGGACTATGTGGAATGGAACTGCAGGAAATGACGGGACAGAAGCAGGCACTCTTTTAATGAAATTTACTTACAACAGTGAAGGAATACTTACTTTAACGCAAATGTATATAGATGATCCCACAGGTTGGGACTTAGTACTTGAAATTGTGCTTATAGAAGAAGCAGAAGGAGAAGAAGAAGCTCCCCTTGGCTTATTATTGCTGGGTGCTTTGGCTGGTGGTGCTGGAGGTTTAGGAATGATGGAGATTCTTATAATAGCGGTAATTGCTGGAATTGGTGTTATCATTTTAGCTATAGCTATTGCGAAAGCTAAAAGATAATTTCTTTTATACTTTTTTTATTTTAATCTTAATTTTCTTCGAACTTTCCTTATCTGCCTATTGTTTTTTAATTTTAGAGATTATTTAAAAAAGAATTTTCGTAATTATTATACAGCAAATCATAGAATTAGGATCTGGTAAAAAAATGACACTGGCTAAAGATTTTAGTCATAAACAATCACAAACTCGCTCAAAAAAAATGAAAGAGCGGATTTTAAATGAAAGACATGAAATTTGTATCGAAAGAGCGAGGTTATTAACAGAATCATATAAAAAGACTGAGGGAGAACACCCTTATATTCGGTTCTCAAAGGCTTTTAAAAATGTCCTTGAAAATATGACTATTTTTATTCAAGATGATGAACTCGTAGTTGGTAATAGGACAAGTAAGCCTTTGGGGGGGCCACTATACCCAGAAATCCGGGTTGATTGGATTCAGAGTGACATCGATTCTATTTCAGAAAGAGAAATACAACCACAATATATCTCAGAAGAAGATAAAAAAGAATTAAGGGAACAGATTTTACCATATTGGATAGATAAGACAATACAGTATAAATTTACAAAAAAAATGGACGAACAAATGCGTCAAGATTATATTAACATAGTTTTTATTTCTGAGGTTCAGATGATTAACGGGATCGGTCATTTGGTCCTCAATCATGAAAAGATAATAAACAGAGGGATAAAAGATATAATTGAAGAGGCAAAAAAGAGGAAAGAATATTTTAAAAATAATAATGAGACTGAAAAAGCTGCTTTTTTAGATTCTTTAATTATCTCATCACAAGCGGCAATAAATTTTGCTAAAAGGTATTCAAAAAGAACCGCAGAAATGGTTGAAATTGAAAAAGACGAGATTAGAAAAAAAGAATTGAAAAAAATAGCAGAAATTTGTGATTGGGTTCCAGAAAATCCTGCTAGAACGTTTTATGAAGCTTTACAATCATTATGGTTCAATCAGTTACTTGTTCAAATAGAACAAGGAGGAGTTGCTATTTCTGTGGGTAGATTTGACAAAATCCTATACCCATATTATAAAAAAGACCTCGAAAAAGGTTTTATAACACCTGAAAAGGCTCAAGAATTAATCGAATGTTTTTTTATTAAAATGACAGAAATTAATAATATTCTTTTAAGTATGGGATTAACTGCCGGGGAAGGCCCCCCAACAGCTCAAAATTTAATTATCGGGGGAATTGGTAAAGATGGAGAAGATATAACAAACGAATTGACATATTTAACTTTAGATGCTTATGCAAATATACATACATATCAACCAAATTTTTCTGTTAGAGTAAGTAAAAAGTCTCCACCTGAATTTCTAAAAAGGGTTGCTAAATATATTATACAAGGTACAATGATGGAACTCTTTGGTGATGAAGTAATAATAGAAGCTATGATTAAGAGAGGATATAATAAAAAAGATGCAATGGATTATACCATTGCCGGATGCGTAGAGCCAAATGCTCCAGGGTTAACTTTCGCTTCTACTAATTCGAATCAATTTAATTCCCCATTAGCTTTAGATTATGCATTAAAGAAATTAAAGAAAGCAGATACCTTTGATGACATAATAAATGCATATAAAAAAGAGTTAAAGCATTATACAAAAATAATTGTAGATGTTATGCATCTTCTAGATGAAACATTCGCTGAGAATATTCCATCTCCATATATTTCCATGAATGTTGATAATTGCATTCAAAATGGAAAGGACGTGACACAAGGAGGAGCTAAATATAATTTTACAGGACCCCAACTAATTGGGCTATCAACTACAGCAGATGCTTTAGCAGTTATTAAAAAATTTGTATTTGATGAACCTACATTTACTTTAGATGAAATTAAAAAAATGCTAAAAAAGAATTTTAGAAAAAATAAAGATGTTAGGCAACTGTTCATAAATAAAGCCCCGAAATTTGGAAATGATGATGATTATGTTGATACAATCGCATGTGAAATAGCTGAAATCTACGCTAATGAACTTTCCCAGCATAAAAACTATCGGGGAGGTTATTTCAATCCGGGTCTATATTCAACAACATTTTATATGGCATTTGGATCATTTTTAGAAGCTAGTGCAGATGGTAGAAAAGCGGCAGAACCCATAGGAAATGGTGTTGGTCCTACTAATAATATGGATAAATTAGGTCCAACTGCAATAATTAAATCAGCAGCTAAAATAAATCAAGAAAATCTGTGTAATGGAACAGTTTTAAATTTAAGATTTCATCCCAGTTCAATAGAAACGAATTCATTAGTAGATTTAGTAAACACATACTTTAATCTAGGGGGCTCTCAAGTTCAATTCAATATAATTTCTCCAGAAATTCTAAAAGATGCACAACTTAATCCTGAAAATTATAAAGGACTTCTTGTTAGAATTGCTGGATATTCTGTTTTATATACTCAATTATCTAAAGCTGCTCAAGATGAAATTATCTCACGAACAGAATTGACTTGTTCTTAACTTTTTTTAATTATTTTTTAATTGAAATTAGAAACTCTTTTCTTAGAATAACTTTATAAAAAAAGAAATTAAATTATAAGCATAAGATAAATAAATTTCCTATTGGGAAACAAAATGAAATTAGAAAAAAGAGCGCAAATTCTTGAGGTTATCACACTAAATCTTTGTTGTGTTAGAGATCTAATTAAGAAATTAAACTGGAAAACTTCAGATATAATCAATTTATTGAGAAGTATGAATAAAGAAAGATTAATCAAATTTAACTACGTTAAGAATACTAAAAGGGGAAGACCGAAGAAATATATAATATGCTTACCTCTAGGTTTTGAATTTCTTGAAACTTATAGAAAATTAAAAGTAAAACCGCTAAGAGCTAGCAGAAAAGATTTGGAAAATGCTGTTAAAGACGCTCTTTATACAGAAAGACTTATTAATAATGGATATTCTCCAATTAAACTTTTTGTGGAATTGAATATAATTGCACGCAATATTAACTTCGCTTCAGAGGCTTCTGAAATTATTTAAGGATAAAAATATCCAATATATGATTATCGGAGGCTATGCACTTCCATTATATGGAAGAATCCGAACCACAATTGATATTGATATAGCAGTATTAATTAAAACCAACGAAGAATTGAACCAGCTTCGTATTTGGCTGCAATCAATAAATTTTGAAATGGTCCAATCTTCTATTTTAAATCCATTAATTGTCATTATAGATCAAATTAAAAAAATAGAGATAGAGTTATGGTTGAAGCCTGATGGGATTGTTTTTGATGAGGAAACTTTAGATAGAAGAAGAAAAACAAAACTAGATGAGAAAATAGAAGCTTGGTTTATTTCTCCAGAAGATTTTATAGTAAACAAACTTGCTAGACCAGATAGAAGTGTAGTGGATGAACAAGATGTAAAAAGTGTTTTAGTTAGGCAAAAAGACAAATTAGACTACGAGTATCTTGAGAAAAGAGCTCAAAAAGCAGGAGTACTTACAATATTACATACTATTGAAGAAATATAAGAAAAAAACATTAATTTATAATTTTTAAATCTTAATTATTTACTTTTAACATATTAAATGCTAAATAGAGTTGAAAAATTTGAATGAAGATTGGATACATGAATATATTCAAACAAATAATATTAAAATGCATTATGTTACTAAGGGTCAGGGGCGATTAATGGTTCTTTTACATGGTTTCCCAGAATTCTGGTATTCATGGCGATTTCAAATAAAAGAACTTGGCAAATACTTTAAAGTGGTTGCTCCAGATTTGCGTGGATATAATAAAACGGACAAGCCCGAAGGGGTCGAGAATTATAAAATTAATATTTTAATTAATGATATTTTAGGTCTAGTAAAAGGTCTTGGAGAGGAAAAAGCAATTATAGTGGGGCATGATTGGGGAGGAGCATTAAGTTGGGAATTTGCAAAGTGCTTTCCTGATAATATTGAAAAGTTAATAATTCTTAATTGTCCACCCATAGGTGTTCTCCAAAAATCTATGACAACAAACAAGGAACAGTCTAAGCGATCTCAATATATTGTCTTCTTTCAACAACCCGAAGTTCCAGAACAGATGTTAAGTGCCAGTAACTATGCTGGATTAAAATCTACATATAAGAGTATGGCTGTAAAGAAAGAACTTTGGGACAAAGAAACTCTAAATAAATTTGTAGAAGCCTTAAAATTACCTACTCTTTCATGTGGAATTAATTATTATCGTGCATCATTCCAATTTCCAATGAGGGCTAAACAACGGAAATTAAAAGTAAAATGTCCAACTTTAGTTATTTGGGGAGAAAAAGATACTGCTCTAGGAAAAGAATTAACATATCATTTTCCAGATATAGTAGAAGGCCCTTATACAATTAAATATATTCCCACTGCAGGACATTGGGTTCAGCAAGAAGAACCAGAATTAGTAAATAAATATATTCTAGAATTTTTAGGAGTTTGAAGTGCCTATTCAAATTGTAAACACAATAGGAGGATTAAATTCGGACCCAAACCCCATAATGGCAGATGAATTTATGAAAGTAATTTCAAATTCATCGATTTTTTCTTTAAATATTCCATAACTCTCGTGAATATGACCAAAAATATGATATTTTGGTCTTATTCGACTGATTGCTGTAAGTAAATCCTTCGAACCAAGATGCTTCTTTCTTATTGTTATATCTCCAATACCAAAGGGAGGGAAATGAGTAATTAATATATCAATTCCCGTTGGAATTAATTCCCATATTCCTTGAAGATTTTTTTGATTTTTTTTACGTTTTATTTGATCTAATAACCAATATTGCCATGATGTTCCCCAAATTCTTATATTTTCAATTTCTATTAGTCCATGCTGTAAATACGTTGCATTTGTTATCAATTCAGAAACTTTTTCAGGAGGTAAATCATGATTACCATCAATAATAATTTTATGATTATGAGGTAATCTACCCAAGAAGTGATTAAAATTTATTGATGTTTTTTCGCTATCAGATATATCCCCAGCAAAAATGAAAAGATCTCCGTCAGGAATCTCCAAGTTATTATGCATTCCGTGGGTGTCAGATGTACATACAACTTTCAACGTATTTTACTCCAAAATAAAAAAAGAAATTTACAAATTTATATTTCTGTTAAGATAAATAAAAACAGTTAGAATATTTTAGAATTCATATTAATTCTTTTAATTCAATAGATTTTGAGAGAAAACAAGTTGTCCACAATAGTTAGTAAAATTAAGAATATTAAAAGTAAGAAGGCACAAGAAGCAATTGAAAAAATACGTAAAAATTTTACAATATTTCCTACTGATGTTAAAATAAATGATAAGGGACAGTTAATAAAATTTGTTTTAAATAAGAAGGGTTATCACTTTAAAAGAATCCCTACGGGATTTAAAGATTTTCCAGATTTGATACATTTAACATTATCAGAAAATGCAATAACTGAAATACAGTATTTAGAAAACCTCACGAATTTAGAAAAATTATATTTCTTTAAGAATAAGATAAAAAAAATTGAGGGATTGGAGAATCTTTCCAAATTAAAGGTCCTTAACATCGCTCATAACAAACTTACAAAGATAAACAATTTAGAAAATCTTCCGGAACTTAAGCAGTTAATACTTTACGAAAATAAAATTAAAAAGTTAGAGGGACTAGAAGGATTATCAAAATTAGAATTATTAAATTTTAGGAAGAATAAAATAACAAAAATAGAAGGAATTAGTCATTTATCTCAATTAAAAAATATAAATCTGAGTTTTAATAAGATTAAAAAAATAGAAGGATTAGATCAATTTCCTAATTTAGAAGAATTATATTTAAGGCGTAATCAAATAGAAAAAATAGAAGGATTAGATACGCTAACTAATTTGAAAATTTTAAATCTTGCAGAAAATAAATTAATTAAAAAAATTGAAGGATTAGATAATACTAATCTAAAAGTACTTGTATTAGATGATAATCAAATTAAAAAAATTGAAGGGTTAGATAATCTATTAAATTTAGAAAGATTATGTCTTGAGAAAAATCAATTAACTAGGATAGAGGGAGTGGATCAACTTTCACAATTAAAGGAATTACTTTTATTAAAGAATCAGATTACACGATTAAGGGGAATAGAAAATCTTCTGAATCTAAAAACCTTGAGACTTGATAAGAATAATTTAATTGCAGAAGATAAAAAGATTTATGGTTATGGTAGGCAATCTATAGTAAAGAATTATAGGAAAAAAATGCTAAAAGAATTAACTGTGAGAGTAGAATTTTTACAACAAAAAATGAATATGAAAGGGTTGAAATTAGCGGATTATCAAAATATTAAAGAACAAATTGATGAAATATATAAGAGAATACAAGAATTCAGTTAAAAATTCATAATAGAAAAAGAGTGTGAAAAATGAAAATAGCAGCTATTCAGATGTTGGCCGAATTTGCCAACGTAGAGGCAAATCTCAAGATTGCTGAAAGACTTGCTAACCAAGCTTTTTCTGAGGGGGCGGAGTGGGTGATTTTGCCAGAGTTTTTTACATCTGCAATGGGTTTCCATGAAAAAATGCTTGATGTAGCAAGACCAATAAATGATAAGCCTTTGCAATTGCTCAAAGATCTGGCTATTAAACACAATGGTGTTTTAGGCGGTTCTTTTATAGCATTTCGTGGAGAAGATAGTTATAACACATTTGTGCTAACTTTTCCAGATGG
>JABXJV010000346.1 GCA_013375355.1 Candidatus Helarchaeota archaeon | reverse complement strand
TATAAACTATATTTGATATTTAAATTTTGCTAGTACAATTATTTTTTTATGAAATTGCTTAAACTTTTATCGAGCTTGAACTCACTCTTACCAGAGTTGAAGAACATTTTGGACATAAATAGTCGCCTTCGTTTTTGACCTTGAAGAATTTATTACAAGTCGTACAAGTAAGCACTACAGTTCCTATTTCAACAGGAGCAGCAACATTCATTAAATTAGATATATATACAATTTGATTTTCGCACCAGTGAAGTCCGTCTTCAAATTTGGCTTGTTTTGCCCAAAACAGTGCTTCTTGGAGATATTTCAAAGTTTCTCCTTTATTCCCAGCTTGAAAATATGCGTTAGCTTTATTTGCCGCATCATCGTATTTTTTATATGACACCTGGGAATGAATTTGAGTTTTTTCATATTGTACTCCAGCCTTATTCAATTTATCCACATATCTTGGATCAATTACCATCCTAACAAGGGTGTCAAAAACAGTCTCTACAGATTCTCCAGATTTTGCACTCGTTTCAAAATAAAGAGTATTATACTTATCTGCAAGAGATTTAGCTTCTTGCTTAGAAATTTGTTGGTCTGGCAAATCTATTTTATTTCCCACGAGAATTAGAGGAATTTGTCCAGCGTGATCGTAGACTTCTTTAAACCATTTTCCAATATTATAAAAACTCTGACGATTTGTCTTATCAAAAACAATAAAACCACCAGAACTGCCATTATAATACATTGGCCGGACATAACTAAATTGTTCTTGCCCTCCTGTATCCCAGATCTGGAATTTTACACTGTTATCATCAACATTCAGGATTTTTGTGCTAAAATCCACTCCAATGGTCATTTTATAATCGTCTCTAAATTTACCTTCGGTATAGCGAACGGAAAGAGCAGTCTTTCCAACACCACCATCTCCCACAATAATACATTTTAAAATGTAATCATATTTATTAGGATTCAAAGTACGTTAACCTTCCTTAATTAATTGGGAAAAACTTAAAGATATTAAGAAATTTTTTCCTTAAAAGGATTAGTTAAGATATGAATATAAAACTATATTTGTATTATTCCGATGGGATTTTCACAAATCTTAATAAAAAAAATGAGTTTTTCGCAAAAATTTATTCAATTTTTCTTATTTTTGCCCAATATATCTTAAATTAGACTTATCAATAATTTCGATTTTTTTGATTTTAAGGAAAATTTCTGCTTATAACATTGATATATTTTTTATAGGCTTCTTCCCATTCCGAAACATCTTGAGCCGAATATGATTCTATATCAAAAGAATTTCTGACAATTGTCCGGAGTTCCGAAAGAGTCGAAATTTCGTTTGAATAGAAGCATTGAACTAAAATATTACCAATAGAGGTTGATTCAGATGGACCCGCTATTACTTCAAGATTTGTCGCATTGGCAGCAAATTGATTTAGGAGTTTATTTTTTGATCCTCCTCCAAAAATATGAAATATATTAATGGATTTTTTTGTAATTTCTTTTAGCTTCCCGTATACTTCTTTGTATTTAAACGCTAACGACTCAAAAATACATCTTGTAATCTCTCCGATACTATTAGGAACTTTTTGATTTGTTTTTTTACAATAATTCTTAATCGATTCAGGCATATTCACAGGATTTAGAAATACTGGATCTTCTGGATTGATAAATGATACAAAGGATTTCGCTTTTTCAGCCTCTTTTGTTAAATAATCATATGAATATTCCTTACCTGACTGCTCCCATATTCGTTTACATTCTTGAAGCAACCATAATCCGATAATATTTTTGAGGAAACGTATAGTGTCTTTAACTCCTCCTTCGTTAGTAAAATTATATTTTAATGCTATATCTGAGGTATTCGGATCTTTTAATTCTACTCCCATCAGTGCCCATGTTCCGCTACTAAGATACATGAAATCATCTCCTTGAGCAGGTACTGCGGCTATTGCAGCAGCAGTATCATGTGCAGCAGTTGCAATAATTGGTATTTCACCCATTCTTGTTTCATTTGCAATCGCAGGTAATAAATTTCCAATCTTAGTACCTGGCTGAATGATTTCTGGAAACATATCCAGATCCAATCCTAATTTTTGAATAATAATTTTTGACCAATTTTTAGTCTCTAAATCATATATTTGGGAGGTAGATGTGAGGGTATATTCACAAAAAGTCTTGTTTGTGAATAAATAATTAAAAAAGTCTGCAATCATTAAATACTTTCTAGCTATTTTTAGTAGGGGTGATTTAGATAATACCATTGAATAAAGTTGAACCAAACTATTAATTTGAATGAATTGTAAACCGGAAATTTGAAAAAGTTGTTTTTTAGGAATAAGCTCGGTTAATTTTTCTAAAACTCCATTTGTTCGTTTATCTCGATAATTATAGGGATTTCCTACTACCATTCCGTTACTATTTAATAAAACGAAATCAACTCCCCAAGAATCAATACCAATACTATCTACATTTCCATGTTTTTGAGAAGTTTCGAAAAGCCCTTTTTTCATTTCATTAAAAAATCCTAAAACATTCCAAAATAAGGAATCAAATATCCTAGTTATACCAGTTTTAAAACGATAAATTTCTTCAATTTCTAATTTTTTTTCTTTTTTAGATAAAATCCCTAATATCGCTCGACCACTTGAAGCCCCTAAATCATAGGCAAGAATTTTCTTATTAGTCATTTTAAATCATTAAATTTTGTGGTTTTATTGTTATTTTAAGTCCGAAAAATTATACTTGATAAATTTACGTTAGATTTTTTATTAATATTTATATATCCAACAATACTAATTTTCAATGCCAAAATTTTTAAAAAAAAATATCTTGGGGATAAAAAAAATGGTTAAAGAAATACCAAAGACATTAAAAATAATATGGCTTATCCAATCTGTTGTGTGCTTAATTTTTTCCTTTATTTACGTGATACTACTTGAATCATATACGAGTGCGAGCGGTTATCCTTACTTAGACCCAATTCGAGGTCGTGCAGTTGGTTTAACTACTGGAATTCTTGGAATTTTTGCCATCAGGTCCATTATGATAGATGATTGGGAGAAAATACAATTTTTTGCTGAGTTTACTCTACTTTGGAACATTTCGATTGTTGTTCTAAATGTTTTGGCTCTGTTCATGCTTTATTTAGGAACCGCTGTAGCAGGATCAATCATGATTATTGCAATACTTATCGGGTTTTTCATTCCTAATCTTTATTACTATCTCCAACTACGAGAATAACAAATATATTCTTTTTTTTTTGTAATATTACAATGAACAGAATAATAACAGGTTGATAAAGTTGAAGAATACTCAATTCAAATTGGTCTATTTTGATTTTGATCAAACGATCATTAATTCTGGCGTAGGTTTTTCTGCTGCCTATATAAAATTAGCTGAAGAATTTAAATCAATATTAAAAAAGCAAGGTTTACAGTTAGATACAGAAATAATTTTAAATAAAATTCTCGCAAAAGACAAGGAATTTAATAAAAATAAATTTTACAATCGAGATCTATGGTGGAATCTGATTTTAAAGGAGTTTAATGTGAAACAAGAATTAAATCAAGATGAACTTAAAGGATTAACAGAGATTTATTGGAATACCGTTATTGAAAAAACAGAACCTTATCCGGATACTTTTGAAATTTTAGATTATTTAAAGGATAAATATACACTCGCACTTATATCAGATACTGATGGATTGAAAGGAATGAAAAATATAAGGATTCAAAAAAGTAATATTGCACAATATTTCGATTATATAATTGTTCC
>JABXJV010000345.1 GCA_013375355.1 Candidatus Helarchaeota archaeon | reverse complement strand
GTTCATATCCTTCTGGGAATTTTATTTGACCCAAATTAACAAGGTTAGATCGTACTCCACCAAATCGTGACCATTCTTTTGCTATGGTTTTTGTCATACCATATAAACCAGATTTTACAGACGAATAATCTATAAATTTTGAAACACCTGCAGCACCGGCAACGCTTCCTATATTAACAATATTAATTTTGGTTTGAGCCTTCACAGTAGGATATATAGCTGCCAAAGTATGCCAAATGGTTTTTAAGTTGAGATCTATTGTTTCTATAAATTGTTCTGTAGTTAAATCAGTCATTTTTTTGGGTTCAGGGACAAAATCTTCATTATTAACAAGAACATCTATTTTATTTCCACCTTTTTGTAAAGCAAATTGAATGAGTTTATCTGCATCTTCTTTGTTCCTTAAATCTCCAATGATTTTTTCACCAGGATATCCAGCTAATTTTGCATCATCAGCATCGTGTATAATCAGAGTAGCGCCCTCTGCAGCGAAAGCTTCGGCAATTGCCTTGCCTATACCTCCGCCAGCATAAGCAATTACAACAGTTTTTCCATCAAATTTTCCCATCTTTATCATCTTTTTGAATTTTTTAATTTAAAAAACTAAAAAAATTTGAATTTTTTTTGACGATTTCCTCTATACCAATAATATTAAAAAATTTTTTTAATCAAAAAAAAGATATAAAAAAAAAAAGATGAACGTTTAAAACATTTAACAAAATCATGTAACTTTTCCAAAATATTTAAGCTGGGTAATGCATTCTTCTGCATAAAGATCAAAAATAGCGGGATCTAACTGACTAAGGTCATACACATCTGCTGCAGTCGGGGGTAAAGGTTCCATAGCAAGGTAACCTTGAAAATTAATTTCTTTTAATGAACGAATTATTTCCTTAAAATCGGTATGTCCTCTTCCAACAGATTGCCTATTACTATCACCAACATGAAGATGAACTAATTGTTTTCCAGCAATTCTGATTGAAGTTGCAGGATTTGCTTCTTCAATATTCATATGAAATGTGTCTAACATTAATTTTACTCCTTCTCTATTTACCTCCTCGACAAATTTCAGTCCATCATTTACGTTATTCATTAAATACAATTCATATCTATTTATAGGTTCGATTGCTATAGTGACTCCTGTATCAACTGCCTTTTTACTTAAACCTTTAACAGTTTCAACTGCATATTGCCATTCTTTTTCGTGAATTTTTTTTGTTTTTCCACAGCCTCCTACTACACAGACTAAAACTTTAGCACCGAGTTTATTTCCAAATTCTAAAGCACTTTCTGCATATCTAATTGCTTTATCTCGGACCCTCCCAGAAGGATTGGCTAAATCTCTAGTTTTCATATGGTCTGATGGATCCCAAGGCCACATACCACAAATTGATGCTGCTTCGATTCCATAACTTAGCATTAAATCTTTCAATTCCTTTATATCATAACTTTCAGGTTCCCCTTTAATTTCAATTCCATCGTATCCAAATTTTTTTAATCGCTCAAATGTTTTTTCAATTGATTCTTCCCCATAAATCCAATTACTTACTGCATATTTCATAATTTAACCTCTATTATCTAATTATTATTTTGATTCTTTATCTTCTTTTATGTGAGGATTTTATATATCATAAATTAGTAAAAAATTATTTCTTTAACAATATCTATAGTATTTCCTGCATCACCAGTAGCTTGAGCTTCTAATAATTCTTTTTTATGTGAATAAATTAACAAAGCTTTCTTCATACAGTTTCCAAAAAACTCCCTTGATAAAGTCATTGCTTTTACAGGATCCATACGGTATGTAAATTGATCTTCACCAAACCATCCTTGATAATCTGTATCAAGTGCTGCATAGCAAAAATCAACAAATCTCCAAATATCACCAGTCCCTGTTACTCTATCTTCATCATTTGAGTGTAATTTGGCATTATTCACATGGAAATTTACGACAGGTATACCAAATCGTTTCATAGTATAGAGCATGTCAGCAGGTTCAACAGCATACATTTGTTCATGACCATAATCTATTGCTACTCCCATATTTCTACCGCCACAAACATTATTTACTTCTGATGCAACTAAACCAGCTTTAGCGGTAGTTGAAATTATCATATTACCTTCTCTTGGCTCATGTAATTTTGCTTCTATTCCAAATTTCAGGTTTTTATTTTTTGCTGCTTTATTAATTTCTGTACATGCTTCAATAAAATACTCAAGAATAGTCCCATAATTCACCTGAAAGTTATAATCCCAACCATCTGATCCGGGCCAAAGAGCAACACTTGAACAACCAACTTCTTTCGCTATATCAACTCCTTGAAGTGCCACATTGAGTGCTTCTTCCCTAATCTTTCCATCAGAATTACAGACTCCTCCAAGTTTCCATTTGGGGTCGGTAAACAAGTTAGTATTCATATTAGTCGGAATGATTTTATATTTTTCTAAAGCCTCGAGAACCTCTGTTATTTTATCTTTAGAAACTTTGTAATTCTCATCAATAAATACTCGCTCATGGAATTCAATCCCTTTTATACCCGCATTTTTAACTCTAGCGATCTGTGCTACTATTTCACTTGAAAATTCGGGTTCTTTGATTAAATAACCTTCTGTTGCAAACCTATCTAAGAAGTCCCCAGCACACCAGTGACCAGCGGCAAATTTAATGGCAAATTCTTCAAAAAACTCATCTAATTTTGTTCCTGAAATAAAACCTGGATATTTATCGTTTAAATTTTTAAGTTTTTTTTCTTCTATTTTCATAAATTAACCTCATACTCACTGCTAGACATTAATTTCTTTTAATTTATACTTTTATTAAATAGTAAAAATATTAAAAATAAATAATACATTTATAATACATTATTTCACTCACACATAATTGTAATTAGATTTTTGGGTGTTGAGGATATGGCTATAAAATGGGATGAAATATCAAAAAATCCAGATAAAAATCATAAAGTCTTAGGAAGAGCTCTTCTAAATCAAAAAAAGAAAATAGAAGAATTAGAAACAAAACGAAAAGAATTTGAGGAAGCTAAGGAAAACATTAATAAAATGCATGATTCCATGGTTTCAGAAATAGATTCTAAAGATAAAATTATTGAAGAAACTAAAAATAAATTGGAAACAATTAATGAAGAAAATGAATCGTTACAAACTACTATAACAGATCAAGAAAAAAAGATTTCTAATCAGGCTATAAAAATTAAAGAATTAGAAGAAAAGGTCAAGGAAAACATCAATTTAACCGTAGAACTTGGGCAACTCAAAACTAAACTTGAACAAAATCAATCAGAACTTCAAAAACATAAAGATTCAGAATCAGAATTATCAAATGAACTTCAAAAAGTTGTAATCTCAGAATCAGAGCTGAAAGCTGAACTTCAAAGAATTAAAGATGCTGAAGTAGAACAAAAATCTGAAATTTCAAAATATCAAGAAAAAGAACAAGAATTATCATCTGAAATCCAAAATTTGAAGAATGAAATAGATTCACTAAAAGAAAAATTACCAATTGAAGAAGATAAAGGGCAAATCGAAAACCTACAACAAGAAATTGAGAATTTTAAAATAACAGCAGATCAAAATAATAAAAAAATTGAAGAATTAAACCAAATAATTAAAGATAAGGATACCGAAATCGAAAGTTTAAAAGAAGCTCCGGCTGCAACAACTATGCCATCTGGTCCTGTGGCTGATATGGTGCCAGTCAAAGGAAAAGAATCTGCAATTAATACGTTCCAAAATTTGCTAAATGAGGCAAAATCTTCAGTATTAATTGTAGCTCCTGATATCAAAGACATTCAAGATTTACCAATTCAAGACCTTCGACAAGTAATTAGAATAGATATTGCAACTGGTGTTACAGATAAAAGTATCTATGACAGACTATTAGAAGTAAGACCCTCAGTACGAATTCGAGATAATCCACATATTGACCGATGGGGAATAGGAATTGATGGAGAAAAAATGTTTTTTGCTGCTGAAACTGAAGACCCGATTGGGTTTATTACCACTAATAGGAAAATGATTGATTTTGTCAGCGCTATACTTACGGAATCTTGGGTTCGTGGAAGACGCTTGTAAAAAACTTCAAAACTATTTTATAACTTTTTTGATCAAATTCACATAAATAAAATATTCATTCTGAATAAAGCAAAAAAAAATACATAATAGTTTATATTTTTGCTAAATCATTATATATAAAATATGAATTCATTTGTAATCAACGAGACTATAATCTTTAGATTAACTAAAAAGAGGGAAAATTATGGGTATTTCAACTATTAGTACAGATTTAAAACCTTTTAATACGACAATTTCTTATAAACAAGCATCATTAGGAGTTTTATGGGCAGTAACCTTTGGATATGGCATATATCTTCTCACTTATTTCCTTGATCCAATATTAGTTTCCATGTTTAATTGGAGTTTAATAAGTTTCTCTTCTAATCTTTATCTATTTCGAATTTCTCCACCAAATCACTTATATTTTGTTTTATTAGGTTTTTCCTTTCTCACTGATATTCCAGCATGCTTTGGATGGTTTTTTGGTGGAATAATCCTTGGGAGTTATTACAAAAGAAAAAATGCGCATTTTAATGGAGTAAAAGGATCTTGGAAATCATTTCAACTTGTTATTATGGCAATTGAGCTAGTTTTTATTGGTAGTGCATTTTATTATATTATTTCTTACTCATTTGGCATAAACAATATGTCAATTTCATTATTTTTTGGTGGTCTTTTGTTAATATTATTTACACTTTTCATTACCGCTGGTTTTTGGCTATCACTCTCATTCGTTCTAATGGGTGGAATAATTGGTTCTAAATTTACAAAATCTATTGGAGTTCCTCCACCAGTAAAGAAAGTTCCAAAAATAGTAAAAGGAGCCGAAACCAAACCTGTAGTTGCAAAACCAGCAGCTGCAAAACCAGCAGCTGCGAAAGCTCGTGCTGTAAAAACTGTCCCCTCAATAAAAGTAGAAAAAGCTGAGGTTTCTGTTGAAATTCCAACAAAACCTCCAGTTGTCGAAAAAGTTGAAATTACTGAAGCAGAAATAGAAATCACCGAAGAAGTCTTGAATACGGGAATGTGTCCAAAATGTAAAATTCTTTTTCCCGCCGAACGCTTAAAAATGATACAAAAAGGTAATGATACATTCTGTCCTAAATGCTTATATGTAGTAAAAGCCTTTGAAATTAGGCGGAAGAGAAATAAAATCAAGGAGATTTTTCGTGTCGGGGTCGAATTAATATCAGAAGATAAAGAAAAGGCCAAATCATTTTTTGAAGACGCTTTAGATCTTGCAGAACAAATAAAAGATGATGAATTGATAAATGAAATAGAAGAGATAATTCGTAAAATCGAGTAAAAGGGTTAAACAATCAAAATTTAAAAATAACTTAAAATTTTACAATTTTTTCCTTACAAATTTAGATTTTCGTCTTCTCTTTTTCGATTTTAATTTTGATTTCTCAATTTCTTCTTCGGATTGTATTATTGCCTTTTTTTCAGTTAACTTTTTTTCAATTAATAAAATAATTAAGGTGGCTCCTATCGAAACAGTTACTAATATCAATATTATATTTGAAAAGATAACTGATTCTTCTAAAGTACTTACAATTATCATTAAAGTAGGAATAATTTCAGGAGTTGGATGTGATTTCTGTAAAAACTTGACTGATGTAAGACCTATAACTTTTAAAGAAAAATTATAAGCTGAAATATTTGCAATACCAGGAACTACTCCTGCTTGGATAGAAAACTTCAAAAACCTGTCCTTAATTGAAATTTGTATACCAGGAGTTGAAGGATCCTCATCTGGGGTAATTATTGTTCCTAGATCTGTCGTAACTTTAATCAATGTGCCATTATCTAATTCATTTCCGTATGAATCGTATATTATTTTGGAGGTAAAAGTTATTGTACTTGTGTTATCTGCCAAGATACTTTCTTTGGAAGGAGTTAACTCAATATTTGGATAAGGAATACCGGTTTTTAACCAATGTTCCAAATAAAAAAATAGTGGCGCATCTCCTCTTTCATTTGTAATAACATCTGTATCTCCAATTGCCATTACGCTGGAATTATATACTATAAAAGGAGTTCGAGTAATATCACCAGGATCAAAAGAGAGAGGTTGAGGATCGAGCCAGTCACCTAGAGAAGAGTAGTATTCTCCCCATGATGAATTTTTTCCACTCGCAAATATTTTTAAATTCAAATTAGTTGGATTTACTACAGAACTTTGATACGCGGTAAATTCTATTTCAGGAATAATTCCTTGTATTGTAGGCTTAATTAGATCATCTGTATAGTTAAAGATGTTATCACAAATTAAATAATGTGTTAAATTAATACCAAAATTTAATAAAAGTGAATTTATTGGATTCCAGATCGAAGAGTTTAGTTGGAAATCTTGGACAGTGTAACTTTCTCCTAAAACCAATAACCTGTTTGAAGTTAATAAATTAGAAATTTGACTATTGGAAATATTTTGTAGTGGATTAGAAATACAAACCGCATCGAAATTTGATGCATTTAATTCCATTTTCGATGCAAAGACAGAAAAATTATGATCTCTCAGGTATTTTGAAAAATTATATAGTCCAGAAATACTTTGATCAACTCTTCTACTAAAATTTACTTCTGAAAATAAAATACTGCGAGAAGGATTATAAGGCTTGAAAAAATAAACTACAATTGTCTTACTTTCATTAGAATTATTGAACATAAATCGTACATATCCATCTTTATTAACAGTAATGTCCCATGTAGTCCAATTTGCTGCGTTGATCACTTGATTAGGATTGATAGAACCTCCAGTAATGTTTGCGGTAATATTATAAATTCCATTAGTTGATAAATTTAAAGAAAAATTGTTAGCAGTAAATAGACTATATTCAGGTAGAACTTGTATTTTTTGGGATGGTAATGATTTATTAGCTAACCATTCAAATATTTTTAGAATAAAATTAGAATTATTTCCAATATTTATTCCAATTCCAAATGTACGCCCGGTTCCATTATCTCCATTCCATAAAAATTGGGTATCAGTGACACATATTATTCTCCCTTCTCCATATTCACATTTTGCACCAACTATTGCATCAGATGGGTTTGAATTACTCGAAGTTATTGCAATTGGCTCTGGGCCAGAACTAAGATTCATGGTAGCTGCACTAAAAAAGGTTATATTTTTTAAATTAAAATTGGATGAGTTGAATGATATCCAAAATTCATAGGTATAATAAGAAGTGTTATCGACGACTAAATCATGATTAATAGACATATTGAAGTTCTCTAACAATTTATTTTGGAAAATAGACATATTCCAAACATTGTCATGTTCACCGAGTACGAAGATACTTCCCCCTTGATTTACAAATTGAACAATTAAATTGACTTCTTGATTTGTATAATTTTTATAATTACCTCCATTTAGCACAAGGATGTCACTTTTATTCAAAGAAGGAATTGTCTCATTTAAGAATCTAGTACTTGCACTGACACGAAAATTATTATTCATTAAT
>JABXJV010000344.1 GCA_013375355.1 Candidatus Helarchaeota archaeon | reverse complement strand
CAAGTGCCATTGCATAAAGGTTTATTCCTGAAACGAGAAGTGTCATTATTGCAAATGATGCTGCATTTAATGTTCTGTTTTTTTCGTCAAACCTTAATTTTAAGTAACCGGGTACAGAGTGGATTTTACTGCTGTAATAGAATGGCATCATAAATAGCCCGAGAAAAAGCATTGCAGGGATTGCCCCAACCCAGTAAAAATGTGCAGTAAGAATGCCATATTCATATGAACTTGCAGCCATGCCCATTAATTCTACTGCACCCATATTTGCAGCTAAAAATGCCAGTCCGGCAACCCAGGCACTGTTCCTTCTGCCTGCAAGAAAAAAATCATCCCCGGTCTTTGTATATCTCTTTAAATACCAGCCAATACCAAGTACTCCGATAAAATATATCAGGATAATAACATAATCTATCCAGATAATAGAAATTTTCATTTTGTTGCCTCCAAATTTACAAGTTGGTGCATTAAAATATTTGTGGAGATTTTCCTAAAAATAATTGAAACATTTCAGGCAAGGTATAATGGCTATAGATATAAAGTAAAAAGATAGTTAGATTAATTTTTTTAATATAAGTTAATTTGCTTTTAAAATCAATATTTTACTTTTGGATTATTAAAGTATTTAATAGCATTTCGGGGGATTTTCAATAGGTGGGGATGATTATAAAGGAAATCTAATTTTTTTATTTACTAATTTTATAATTAAGTATTTTTATTTAATAAAGATAAGAATAATAATAAATTTGATTAATTATCATGTGGATTCATACTCTCTGTCTGGCACCTCATCACCATAATATTCTCTCATATATTTCCAAGTCATTTCTTTGTTTTTTGCCTCACTTATTATCTTTTCCCATTCTTTTGGACTTCTTTTAAGTTTAACTACCTTTATTTCTTTTGGAGGTTTTTTAATTTTGATGTTTTCCATTTCATATTCTCATTTTTAAAATATTTAAAGATAATAAAATTTTTTGGAAAAACAAGAAAAAATTTAAATTCTTATGATAATTTATCGGTATATTTAATAAATAATTAAGTAATTAAAAATGTTATTTGATATTTTAAATTATATTTTATCCCGTTTTCATAGTAACATATTTTGTCTAATTTTAAACAAATGTTAAATATTTTTTATATTTATTTCTATGAATTAAGATTTTAAGTATATATAAAATAAGATATAAAATTACATAAGTTTATTTTGTGCAATATTTATACCAAAAAATGTATTGAAATGTTCAACTTTTTAATGTTTAAAATGTTTTTTAACTTTTTTAAAGAAATCGTCGGTATTAGGTTTTGGATTTATGTTTTCTGACTGTTTAAGTGATTCTAATATTTCTCTTTCTTTTTGAGAAATGTGTTTTGGAATCCATACACTAACTCTTACCAACTGGTCTCCCTTTCCGTTTCCATTAAGATATGGTATCCCTTTATTTCTCATCCTTAATATTTTTTCACTCTGTGTTCCGGGAGAAATTTCGAGAATCGCCTTTCCTATAAGGGTGGGTACTTCAACTTCGGCTCCTAAAACTGCCTGTGGGTAACTTATTTTTAAATCGTATAATACATCGTATCCATCTCTTTGGAAATATTTATGTTCGAGTTCATTAATAACGACAATAATGTTTCCAAATTCACCCCCTCTTCTTCCAGCATTCCCCTGACCTCTAAGAGATAAATAATTTCCAGTTGTAACTCCGGGTGGGATTTTTACGTTTATCAGAGTGTCCTTTTTTACTCTTCCATCTCCCCCACAATTTTTACACTTGTTTTTTATGATTTTACCTTCACCTCCACATGCACTGCAAGTGGCTACATTAATAATCTGTCCAAAGAGAGACCTTGATACGTGTCTTATTTCCCCTGTTCCACCGCAGGCACTGCAGATTGTTTTTCCGCTTCCCGGTGCTTCGCCCGTTCCAGAACAAGTTTCACAACGAACATACCTTTTTACTCTTATTTTTTTAGCAACACCAGTGACAATTTCTTCTAAT
>JABXJV010000343.1 GCA_013375355.1 Candidatus Helarchaeota archaeon | reverse complement strand
AGCCTTTGTTTTTGGTCTTTGACCAAAACGCGAAATATTTACAATATCAGGTTTAATATTTTCTAATAATTTAAGAGAATTTCTAAATTGTACTTCAGTTTCTCCTGGAAAACCTATAATTAAATCTGTTGAAAGGGTTAGTAGAGGGAATTTAATTCTAAATTCCTTAACAATTTTAAGAAAATCTTCAATAGTATAATTTCTATTCATAACTGCTAAAATTTCATTATCACCCGATTGTAGAGGTAGGTGCAGAAATTTGTATAAATTGGGATGAGAATAAGCCTCAATTAATTTTTTTAATATTGGAATTACACTCTTTGGATTCATCATTCCTATTCGGATATTAAATCTTGATTCGATTTTTGTTATGTCATTTATCAAATCTGCTAGATCAAGATTATCATATCTATATGCAGCGGTATCTTGAGCTGTTATCCAGACTTCTTTGCATCCACTTTTCAACAGTGTTATAATTTCTTCTTTTATTTGGGGATGTGGATAGGCAATAAAATCACCCATAGCAATTTTTACGCAACAATATGCACAATTAGAACGGCATCCTTGTGAAATTTGGATAATTCCAATAATTGGATTAATTTTTTTTCGTGTAACTCCTAATCTACATTCGTAACGTTTTCCAATTAATTCCACACTTTTTCCTTGGATTGTTTTATTAACAATATCTACGATTTCTGTTGTAAAATGAGGGCCAAAAAAATTAATTTTCTTTGAAATTTCTTTTATTCTTTCAGGAATAACTTCAGAAAGACATCCTCCAACAATAATTTTCTTTTTAGGATATTCTACAAAAAGAGTTTTAATTTTGGAAATAATTTTATTTTCCGTTGGTGATTTTACAACACAAGAAAGAAGAAGAATAATATCTGATTCATCCAGATTTGACTCTTGGAAATTATTTTTTAACAATAATCCTTTAATCATTTCTGAACTAGCTTGATTATAACTGCACCCATATGTAAGTATTGATATTTTGTTCAATGTCTTAAAACTATTATTAATTATATATATAAAAAATAAAGTATCTAAAGCTCTAAAGCTTGAATTAGTTCTGGAATCCCTTGTTTAGTTTTTGCACTTGTGAAAATTACTTTGAGTTTTGAGTTAATTTTCTTAGCATCTGTTTTCAATTTATTTAGGGCATTTTGATCCATGTCTACATATTCTGCAATATCAATTTTATTAATTAAAACAATTTCAGTCATAGCGAAGATCACAGGATGTTTTTCAACAATATAAGGGCCATTTGTAACTTCAAATACTACTATTCTCTTTTTCGCACCTAATGGAAAATCCGCCGGACAAATCATATTTCCTACCTGTTCGATAAGGCAAATATCTATTTTTTCTTTAATTTTTTCTAAAGCTGGTTTGATTGTAAGAGCGTCTAAGTGACATTCCTTACCTGTATTGATCTGAATTGCTTCCACTCCATATTTTTTAATACGATCTGCGTCTATGGATGTTGCCAAATCTCCATTAATTACCAATATTTTGTATTTATCCTTAAGTTCTGAAACTAAGGCTTCTATTAGAGAAGTTTTGCCTGAACCTATGTTTCCTAGTATTTCAAAAGTTGTTATATTATTTTTTTCAAAGAATTCCTTATTTTTATTTGCTAACTCTTCATTAGCTTTTATTAAATCTTCTTCAACTGCAATACTTTGTTCCCAAATTTCCATAAATTCTACACCTTTTTTAGTAACAAATTAAACTCTGAAATTAAAATGTAAAATTATTTTATATTATTTTGCGTATTTATGAAACTGCAGAGAAATAGTTAGTTCACTACGAGTTTTTTCAATTAAACCACGAGCTACATCACATTTTCGTCGCAATCCCGGTGTTATTCTAGAAGGATAATCTAAAGATATCAAATTTTCATAAATATCGCTCATATAATCTAACATCATCTCTGCTTTATCAGTTTCATCACGTCTTATAGAGTCTAGAGCGTATCTACGAAGCTCCCCGATTAAATCAGCGACACCTAATAAAAATGCTATTTCAGAAATAACTAGATTTTCTGGATAGAGTTTTTCGATTTCTTCTTTGGTTAATAAAGCATAAAAAAGACGTGCCTCACAAAATTCTTGTTGTGCGTCAGTTACATAATTTTTATAATAGATTTTAGGAAAAATCTTTTTTAATTCATCCAATTTTTTAATTAAATCCGAAGCATTATCAATTAATTCTTTAGCTTTTTCAAAATTTCCTTTATGTATTGCCCTTATAGCCGATCCAGAATTCCTAATTATTTTCCTAACATCTTGTAATGTTTTTTCTCTAATGGTATCTTCTTTGTCTAATTCTTCTCGAATTTTATCCATAATTGCATCAAACATAATTAACCCTTCATTTTAAATTATAATTGTAATTAAGAAAATCTTTTTGGTTTGTCTAATCGAGATAATAAAACAACTCGAGACTTTAAAGATTCATCTAATATTTTATATCCGGTTAGTTCAGAAATTTTTTCTGAAAATAATTTTATTTCTTCATGCCGTGGCATATGATCTAGTAATAATCCCCGTTTACGAGAGAATCCTAGATACATATATCCTTTACATTCAACATAAGTCGGTGAGGCTTTATTTATTATTTTTGCAAATTCTTCTGGATTTTTTAAATTCATATCATGCATTAAAGTTAAGCGAAATACTGTTGGGCAACTGAAACTTGGGATTAACTCAAAAGTCTTATTTAAACGTTCCCAGCTATCTGGAATTAGAGGACGGCAAATTTCTTTGTATAATTTTTCATTTCCACTAATTACAGAAATATATAATTGATTGGGTTCTTTAATATCCTTTAATATTTCGGGAAAAGTCCCATTTGAAACCAAAAAGGATATCAAATTTCTTTTTTTACTTTCAGAGATTAAACCACTTAGATCGGGATATAATGTGGGTTCTCCAGATAAACTAATAGCAACACTAAATGGCTGATTTGCTTCTTCCCACTTTTTCCAATCGACTTTTTCATGCGAAGTTGGTTTATAGCCACTTAATATTCTACGCCATTCTCGAATGCAGCCATCTAATATTTCTT
>JABXJV010000342.1 GCA_013375355.1 Candidatus Helarchaeota archaeon | reverse complement strand
GTGTTTCTTCCCAATTGATAAATATTTCTTAAATAAAAATCATTTTTATACAAAAAATTAAAAACTCTATTTATATTATCCGATTTTAAGCCCTTTCGAATAAGAGAAATTTCAATTATTATTTTATCTATAATATTTTTGAAAGAATCCTTCCCTCCCTGTAACAATTTATACTCTACACCTTCAACATCAATTTTTATTATATCAATATGTTTAATATTGTGCTCTTGGACAAAATCATCTAATCTCTTAACAATTATTTCTTGAGATTTTGTTTCTCTAGTTCCACAGACCTTTTTAAAATCGTCACTTAATGGTATAAATGAATTAGCAGCATTGAAATTCATCAAATAGAGTTTTTTTTTCGCATTTTCATCAATCAGACCCATATTAAATAATTTAACTCTATTATAGAACTTTCTAGTATTATATTTTAAAATTTTAAAAGTCTTAAGACAAGGTTCAAATGCCCAAATTATCGCTTTTGGAAAAAGCTTTAAAAAAGCTTTTGTATAATCACCAATATAAGCACCTACATCAAATATAACTTTAGAATTTTTGTTTAATCCGCATTTTTCAAAAAAGATTGAAAGATCATATCGATAATTTATTAATAATTTATCCAATATTCTTGAAATCAAGAAATTATTAAAAATATACTGTTTCAAAGTTTTGGCCATTATTTAACATTCCCATTTTATTTTTTTGCAAAGTTTCTTTTAATATAAAGTTTATGAAAAGCCTATAAATATTTCTAAATGAGTAGATTTTTATTAAAATGTCAATTTTAAAAATACTTCTTCCAAAGTTGGAATGATTTTTTTCAAGTCCCATATTTCAAATTCTGAAGTAATTTTGAGTAGGTTTTGGAAATCTTTCTTATGCTTAAGATAGACATGAAGTTTAAATTCATCAATTCTTTTTAATTGTTCAACGAATGCTTCCTCTTTTAATAAAGTTTTTAGGGAATCAATTTTAGGAGATTCAATTTCTACAATTATTTGATATAATATATCATTTCTTATATTTTCTGGATTATCAATTTTTAAAATACTTCCTTTATTTAATAAGGCAATGCGTGAACATACATCATTCGCAACTTCCATATTATGGGTAGTTATGATGATCGTTTTATCCATTTTTTTTAAAAGATTTCTAATAAAAATGGAATTTCTAACATCTAATCCTAATGTTGGTTCATCTAAGATTAATATTTTTGGATCATGAATAAGTGCTCGAGAAAGTGCTAATTTTGATTTCATCCCAAGTGAATAACTCTCAACTAATTGATTTCGCCATTCATACAAATCAACTAATTCGAGTAATTCCTTAATTCTTTTTTTATAATTGGGTATATTATAAATTCTACAATAATATCTCAGATTAGCAAAACCAGTCATACGATGGTAAATCATTGTATTCCCAAACATAATACCAATCATTTTTTGTATTTCAAAAAAATTCTTCGCAACAAACTTTTTATCTATTTTAACCGATCCTGAAGTAGGTGCTAAAAGCCCGCAAATTAATTTAATTAAGGTTGTTTTTCCGGCTCCATTAGGTCCCAATATTCCAAAAATTTCATTTTCTCTAATTTTAAATGATACATTTTTTAATGCTAAAAAGTCTCGATATACAGGGAAGAAGAAATCTCTTATAATATTTTTCTTTTCTTTAATTTTATAATATTTGGTTAATTTTTTTACTTCGATAATTGGTTCAGACATATTACTAATATCCATGAATTCCGTATTTCTTCCAAATTCTATTACATATTACTGCACCCAAAGATGCAGAAATTATTGCAAAAATTATGATGTATAATAGTGAAATGAATATATCGTAATTAGGTAATCCAAAATATATTACCCTTACCAATTCTGTGGCGTGGTAATAAGGATTTAGAACAATCAAATCTTGTAAAAATTTTGGAAAAAATTCAAGGGGTACGCTAAAACAACTAAAAAACAAAATAAAGAATTGAATAAATTGAAAAATTGGTCCAAAATTTTCGTTTGATACATTAATTGCTCCAAAAATTAACCCAATCCCTCCTGAAGATATAATTACTATGATACCAATTAAATAAACGAGAAGCATTTGAATTAATGTAGTGGTAAAGATAAAATAAGATACTAGGGTAATAGCTATAAAAAATATACTAGTTTCAATTAATGTCGCGAATACATAACCAATTAAAATTGAAAATCTATTAATGGGTGCTAATAAAGTACCTTGGATTGTATTCCAATATTTTTCGTTTAGAAATTGTAATTCGAAAGCATCAAAACCATGTTTCGAAAATGTATAGATAATATTACCCATTATAAGCCAAGGAATGAAATTTCCTTCACTAAAGGTCCCTTGAAATTTACTATCCAAATAATTAAATAATAAAAAATAATAAAATTGATTTTTTTCTCCATAATGGAAATACAATAGGTTAGTGACACTAGAGTACTCTGAAATTAATAAACCTCCAAAAAGAAAAATTAAAGGAATAATTGACAAAACTGAAATTGTAAATATTCTAGAAAAGAAAGATAGTAAATAGCGCGTTCTGAGTGCCAACTCCTTTTCTAATACCCCATAAGTTTGGTGAGTAATTCTTTTAATTCTTTGAATTGTTGAACTTTCCTCCTACTAGATTTTTTTGAGCTTATCGTTTTGATTTTCAATTTTAAAGATTTTATCTAAACGTCTTCTAATTTGTGGAATCATAAAAAATATAGTGATTATTCCTAAAATACCTAATAATATTAATATGAAGTTAGCATTTTTATGTTCAATTTTTTGGAGATATAACACTTTCTCCTGAGTAATAAATGATAAACCAGTTTTATCCGTAATGAGAAATTTATAAAACAAGAAAGATCCATATGAATAATGGTAGATTCTATAAAGTCCACTCCAACTATTTGAATTTCCAGACCCAACTATTTTATCTTGATGCCATGAATCTCTATCATATGAGAATAGCACATTAACATATTCTGGAGTGAAATAATCTATAATTGATACATATAGATAAATTCCATATTGTGGAGCAAGAAAGTGGGGGTTATAATAAAAGCAGTTTGCTATAATTGGTGGAGGATGTAATGAATAGCTATAAAAGGTTGTGTTCATTGCTATCCACGTAACCCTTACTCTTCCTATCTTATCAATCTGTATGTCACACTGGCTATTAGTTGCATTATTGATGGAAATTGTGTCAATTTTTGAGTAATTTGAAAGACTATTTGAATACAAAATTTTGGTTTCATTTATATCAAATGAAGACCAGACAATGTGAAAAATATCTCCTGGACCATTGACAATCCTAGCATTTAAATCATCATAAGGATTTTGTGAGATAATTCTATTAATGAAATTAGTTGTATTTTCCGCAATTGCTATATCATATTGGGTACTATTCGATTGCGACCATGATATTATAACTGATAGATCCGAAACTGTAATATCAGGAAATTCATCATTCCATGGATTATTACTTACTGTTTTATTAGAGTTGAAATTATCTGTTGAATTAGCATAATAGATATTATATATGGACCCATTGCTTCCTGCCCAAGCAATGTGGATGGTATTGTTAGAATCCACTGCTATATTAGCTGTAGTATCATTGTAAGTATTTTTACTTATTATTTTATAAGTACTAAAGCCATCGGTACTATTTGTATAGTAAATATCAGATTCCAAAGGACCCGAGGTGTTGCTAGGTGCTGACCAAACAATATGAATAGTACCTAAGCTATCAATTGCAATATCTGGATAACTATCATTATGGGTAGAATTTAAAGATATTTTATAATTTGCTAAAAAGTAATCTGTACTGTTGGCAATTAAAATTTCAGATTGATTACCATCAAGATTCTCCCAAACGATATAAATTCTGTCATTATTATCAATAGCAATAGCTGGATTATGAACTTCATTTGGAGAATTATCTATAACAACATGAATTTTTGAAAAATTTGTAGAATTTGAATAACATAATCTTTTACCCGTGGAAAAATTCACATAAGTTATATGTAAAATTGAATTTGAATCAATTGCAATTTTACTATTTAATTGATCATTTTCTGGATTTGTTGGAGAAATTATTTTTTTAGTGAAAAATGAAGTACATGATGATAATTGAAATGCTTTTTTTGTTGGATATGTAAAATTAAGTTTATCGGAATATGGATTTTGAAATAATATAATAAAAATTGGAATTATCAATAAAAAAATACAAGAAAAGAGTCCAATAATCTTATTTTTTTTCATTTTTTACCCTATGATTTAAAAGAGAATATTATCCTATTTCAATTTTGGAAAATAATTATTTATATCTCTTAAATATGATGTTAAATCGAAATAATAAAATTTTGGTTTCGTATGAAAATTACTTTACATACAAATTCCAAAAAAAATAATATCGTTTCAAACAATTAATAGAACCAAATTCATAATTATAAAATAAAAATAAATTTACTGATTTAAATGGAAGAAATCATGAAACTCCAATCTATTAAACCTTATATTTACGTAAGTCTTTATGCTTTTGGTCTCTTAATTATATTCCTTTTTGGAGAATTTTTTATTGATTATGTACTTGGTTATGCACTCTCTTTACTTGGATTCTTTTATTTCTGTTATTATTTTTATAAAAATGATCTTAAAAACCAATATTTGAAAAATTTTTTTTTCATAAGTCTTTTATTTTTCTGGATACGGATTCCATTTATATTAAAAACCCCAATTTATCCTGATTTTGATTATTTTTATATTAGAGCAGTTTTTCTATTACTAGATAAACTTCCTTTTATATATGCTGCACCTGATTATGGTCCTACTTTTTATCTTTTCCTATTTACTGCTTCATTTATTACTAATGGTGATTATTATGGAATAAAATTCTTTTTTGTAATTATAGACTTTTTGAATTTAATTATGATTTATTTAATTTCATCTCACTTAAATCATAAAAACAAAGAGAAATATGTCTTATTATACACTTTGATGCCTTTTCTAATAGTAGAGTTCGCTTGGAATGGTCATAACGATATCGGGGCTGTTCTTTTAGTTCTAATATCTGTATATTTTTTACTGAAGAATCATAATTTATTATCAACTTTATTCTTATTATCTGCAATCACTTACAAATTTTATCCATTCATTCTATATCCTCTATATTTAATATATTATTATAAAAAATTAAATAGAGAAGGTTTATCAAAAAAGGAAATGAGAAAAAAATTTTTCTTTTTTATTAGCCCGATTTTAATTATTGCAGTTATTGTTTTCATTGTATATCCTGCTATAATCCATTCATTAATAATTGCTTTCCAGAGTCAAGGAACTAGAAATCCTATAAGTACCCTTAGAGAATCCATTTTTCATATATTATATGGAACTGATATTCCAACTGCCATAGGACAATTATTACTTCCAGACATTTTGTGGATATGGAAGATTTTTGGGAGTCTTTGGCCTAGACACCCACTATCTCCTCTATTACATTTTCCTATGATTTTAGATTGGGAGGTTCCTAATGTAAGGTATGAACTTGATAATTTCATGCTTATTATTTCAATACTTCTTGGAACAATTTATTTGATGTGGAACAAAATCAAACCCAAAATCAATAGAGAAATTCTACTAGCGGTTATCTGTTCTCTTATAATAGGATTTTTACTTTTTCCAAAACTCCCTAATATTATATGGTTTACATTATCAATAACAATCTTAATTATTATTTTACTGTTTGATCGGAAAAACAAGTATGTACTTTCTTCAATTTTATTAATAACAGCCTTTTATCTTATCAAATATTTTGTTCCAAGTATATATTTCTTTAATTTTACAGCTTCTCTTAATTGGATCTCAATTATTATTTTTTCACTTCTAAATTACTATCTTTACTGGAAAAGTGAAAACTCAAATGATAGGATTTTTTTATTTTCAATTTTCTCTGGTATATTGACCTTTCTTTTATTTCATGCTGTTAATTTTGCTTACTATTTTTCATGGGTTATTCCATTTTGTATTTTGTTATTTAATAAGGATAAATATAGCAGATTTTTTGTAATATTTATGCCTTTATACACATTTATTAATTATCCTGCTCTATATGTGCTCTTGTTTGATGATATGGCCAGTGTTTTAACAATTGGTATCAAGATTTTTATTGTTCAAATTATTCTTATTTCAATCTTGATAATTATCAATATTAAGATCAGCATTGATTTGTTCAAAGAGAAATTTCAAAAATTTAAATTTATTCAAAATTATAAATTATTTTCAATAATTGTTTGGATTTTAATAGGAATTTCATCTATACTGATTCTTAATTTCTCGCAAATAACTTCATGGGACATCTTTACAAGATTAGTTGAAATTGAGGACTTTGGAATATATCCATTTTCTTTATTTTGGAAGTTATCTGGATATTCAATTAATGTTAATTCGATTTTAGTTTTAATTGTGGTTTTTGCATTTTTATTATTTGGACCAATAATCTATTATAGTACTACATTTTTGAAGAACTATTTACAAGATATTCAAAATAATCAAGAGGAACAAAATCAGAAATTTTTAGAAAATTTTAAACCAATTGTTATTATTTTATGCATAGTTTTCTTCGTAAATTCAATCCCTCTAGCAATGTCAAACATTTATCTAATCTTTTTTAATCTGACAAGTATGATGTTTTTACTAACTTTATTCAAGAATTTAAATAATAAATCATTGAATAGTAAAGATATCAAGAGTGAATAGTTCATAGAAATATTATTAATAACTTCAAAAATCATCTTATATTGAACTTATAAAGTGAAGTTTTATGTTTAAAAGGCTAAAAAAAAATATTGCGGAGCTTGTATATAATATTTCAAGTAAGATGAAAGGTTTTCAATTAATCTTAATAGATTATCCCATGAAATCATTTCCACGGTACGGTTATGGAAAACCTCCACATCAAAAACTCCAAAAAATAATTAGTAACGATAGGATTGAATATAAAAAAATTTTAGAGAAATTTTTAAATTTCAAAGAAAAACTCCTAAAAATCCCAAGGAAAGCACCTGAAAAATCTATAGACCCATGCTGGATTAATAACTACCTACCAGGTCTGGATGCTATAGCTCTTTACTCGCTGATCGTCATGTATAACCCAAAGAGATATTTTGAAATTGGTGCTGGTTATTCGACAAAATTTGTAAGAAGAGCGATTAGAGATCACGGGTTAAGGACAAAGATCATTTCCATTGATCCTCATCCTAGACTAGAAATTAGTTCAATAAGTGATAAAATCGTTCGAAAACCTTTAGAAGATGTAGATTTGCGGATATTTGGTAAATTAAAAGCTGATGATTTTCTCTTCATTGATGGATCTCATCGTTGCTTTATGAATTCGGATGTGGCGGTTGTTTTTTTAGATATTTTACCATATTTAACTGATAATGTCTTAATACATTTTCATGACATTTCATTACCCATTGATTATTCCTCAAAACAAGCGAGTCTTTATTATTCTGAACAATATTTGCTTGCCGTATATCTTTTGGCTAAGGAAAATAGAGTAAAAATAATACTTCCTAATAGTTTTGTTAGTAGGGATATGGAATTAAACTCTGTATTAGATCCTCTTTGGAATAACCCTAAAATGAAAGGAACACATACTTCTGGAAATTCTTTTTGGATCAAAAAAATTAATTAAATTCAACCAAATTCTTCCACAATAAAAGGAAATCTCATGATTTCTACATTAAAAAATGTTATATCTATATTTTATCATAAATTTTTTTCAAACTCTGATTCTTTTTTTCAAGAGAATATTTATTCTTCAATAATTGCCTACTATTTCTTCCCATTTTTATTTTCTCTGATTCATTTTCATATAAATATTGGATTTTATCGCAATTTTCTTTGATAAATTCTTTATCTATGGGTGGAATTGTCTTCTCTGTTACATGAATTGGTATATAGGGAAGGCAAAATCTTGGTTTATTTTTTAAATTAATTTTAAATCCATTATAATCATTAATAATCTGTTCTCCATTTTCTAGAAAATCAGTCGTGATGATTGGCAAACCAAAATTTAAACCATCAAGAATGCTCATAGCATATCCTGTATATGCAGGGAAGAAATAAACGTCACTTCTCAAGAATAAATTATCAAATTGTGGGCTTTTTATATATGAAAAACATAAAGATAATGGAGAAGCTTTTTCTTCTTTTTTGAGTTTTTTATAATTACATGAATAATTTGCGCAAAAGTCACATAAATTTTCATATAATTCGAAATTATTATGCTTTCTTAGCAAATTTTTGTATCGGTTTGGAATTATTGCCCTAATTATTAATTTGAGGTTTGGAAGCTTTTTAATTAACTTTAAAAAACAAAAAATTACCTCTCTACCCCCACGATTATAAAACTCGTCTGGGTTATTGCAGGACCCAACAAATAGAATATTGAAAGTATCCTCTTGTATTTTAGGAATATCTTTTTTGTATTTAACTGCATTAGGAATTGTTTTAATTTTATCAATAAATTTATCACAATTCAAATTCGCTAAGATTGATTTTTTAGCTGTTTCTGAATAAGGTAATATCTTTTTACAATTTTCCGAGCTTAATGAATTTTCTATATAGGTTCGATAAATTCGATTACTTAAAGCAATGTAGTTATATAAAAATGTGAATACTCCGACCTGTTCAACATCAATAATCCAAGGTTTATCACAATGAATAAATGAGCCATTTATACAGTATACAATATCTGGGTTTATGATATTTACTTTTTTAGTCATATTTCTTGCGATATATCTTTTTACGAAATAATTTATGTATACATTTTTGAAAAAATAGTTATTTACAAATCCAATAAATTGTCTTTTTTTTATTGAGCTCTTAAGATCAATTGAACTATTTCCATTCAAATTTATAGCTGGTTGTTTTATTTGTTTTCCACTTAAATCATGATATACATAGCCTTCTGGTGGGTTATAAATAAAACTTTTCCATATACTATGCAACTCTTGAACTGAATCTGTATTAAATAAGACCCTCTTCATTAATGTTACGCCTATTTGTAATAATCTCTACAAATTAAGAAAAATTGAATTTAATTATAAAATTTGTTGATTAAAATTTATTTTTTTCCTTAGATGAATCAAATATAAAAAATAGAATTAATATGAGTTCCCAATTTCTTTAATAATCAATTCAAATAAGAATCTTTTAAAATCATAAGGTATAATTAAGTAAATAAAGTATGAGTTGGTTATTGAATGGAAAAAGTGCTTATTACAGGTTGTGCAGGATTAGTAGGCTCCGAATGTTGTAAATTATTTGCTGAAAATGGTTATAAAGTAATTGGCGTTGATAATTATATGCGAGGTAAAATTTTTGGGAAAGAAGGAAATACACGACTTACTATCCAGCATTTAATGAAAAAATTTGATATTGAACTTCATGAAATTGATATTAGAGATAAAAAAATGGTCGATTTAATTAAAGATTCAGACTCAATCATCCATACTGCAGCTCAACCATCTCATCCAAAATCAATTGAAATACCAATGGAAGATTTTGAAATAAACGTTTATGGGACAATTTTTTTGCTTGAAACCTTAAGAAAAGAAAATAAGGAGGCCCCATTCGTTTTTTGTTCAACTAATAAAGTTTATGGCGAAGTTCCAAATTTCTATGCCTATGAAAAAATTGGTAAACGATTTGAACCAGTTGAAAAAATCTTAATGGATGGTTTCGATGAAACAACACAAATTGATAGATGTATGCATACTCCCTTTGGGGTCTCAAAAACTGCAGCAGATCTATATACACAAGAATATGCATTACTATATGGATTAAAAACAGGGTGTTTCCGAATGGGATGTATTACTGGTGGAGCTGCAAGAGCTGTAGAAATACATAACTGGGAACCTTTTTTTGTTAAAAAAGCACTAAAAGAAGAAGTTTTAACTATATTTGGTTATGAAGGATATCAAGTTAGAGATGTAATTCATGCCAGAGATTTAGCATTATTATTTGATGAATTCATCAAAAATCCAAAGTCTGGAGAAGTATATAATATAGGAGGTGGAAGAAAAAATTCAATTTCAATGCTTGAATCGTTTGATCTAATAGAAAAAATTACAGGAAAGAAAATGATTTATGAATTTGGTCCACAGAGAGAAGCAGATCATATTTGGTGGATATCAAATATAAATAAAGCGAAAACACATTATCCAAAATGGGATATAAGAATTAATCTAGAAGAAATTTTTACAGAAATTTATGAAAAATTATCCGAAGAATTAAAAATTTGACCTAAACAGTAGTGATAAATCTAAATATATCTTATTTTGTGTTATTTTTAAAATTTTTCTATAATTCATTTTCTTTTATCTCTTATTCTCACCCATTCTTTTGGTATCATATCTTTTGTATTTATAGATTTAACCGCAACCCACTGTTCTGGTGCTATTATAATCCTATCAGGATTTCTGTTCAGTCAGGCAGCCCACCACGACCAAGAAGAATTGGCTATAATTTGATGCTTGCAAACAGACATTAGATACATCGCATAAGCTGAACGGCTTTCAGGTAAAATATAATTTCGCCAATCAATTACTTCATTTGGATAATCAAATTGTACATTTTTTTTAGCCCATTCCGGATCATCCGAAAAAATTGTAAGGTTAATCGGACCCTTTAATCGTTCCCTTAAATACACATAATTTATTTGATAGAAAATATTTAAGACGTCTTATAACTAAAGATATGAAGTCTTCAACAATCCTTTGGATAATTCTAATTTTTAATTTATGGTATAAAAAATGGTTCTTAGATTAATCAATTGATTCAATAATTATTTTTTAGTGAACCAAAACAATCCACATCCATATTTACATGAATCTAGAATTTTACTTTCAATATTTTTTATAAAATTGCCTTTATCATCAATTCCAGAAAGTTCAACTAATGATAAATCGGAGAAATAATCAAAAATTTGCTTTGTAGAATGAATACGATGAGAATTAAAATACAATTTTGGTTTACCTATAGGTAATGAGAAAAAAAGATTCCCACCTAGTGCAAGTACTCTAGCCAGTTCTTTGGTTGCTTTTTTAGTCCCAAGTGGATCAAGAGGATCTCCATACCTACCTAATCCAATATGTTCTGCAACATGCAAACAAGAAATTGAGGAAATAGAATTTATTTTATAAGGCATTTCGAGTACACTTCCTCGTTTGGATTCAAAATTCTCTAAAGTGGTCAATAATGGACGAATATCGATAAAAGTTACCCTAGTGATTACTGTTAAAAAACCTACAAAAATTACTCTTGAGCCTACGTCAATATGATGATCGCATTTGGATTCGAGAATTCTTTTAAATGCCCAAATGTCTTGATAGAAATAATGCTTATCAAAACTAGTAGTTTTAGTCTTATCATGAATATGAGGAAAAGTATCGATTAATTTTATTGGTTCAGCCCCCTTCATTCTTGAATATTTTCTCCAGTCTCTTAAATACTTAATGTAATTTGGTATTCCATTTTTTAACTTTGAAGGGTCAATTATTTGGGATAACCAACGAAATACAAATTTTTTAAATCTGCCCACAAGATTACACCCAATTTAAATATTAATTAATTTCCAAAGAACTCATATTAATTTAGACATTTTATCTTATTAGAAATAAAATGCTATTATAAATTCAACCCAATTTATAAATTATTCACAAATTATATTATAGCTTACAAAACATAAATAAAAAATTTTTCAAAATAAAAAAATGTGGTAACTTTTCTTTGGTTTATAAGTGATCAGATTACAAAAAAACCAATCCCAGAATAAACAAAGAATTTTCATAAATATCCGTCTGAAATTTTTGGTGAATGGAGTCATAAGGAAATTTGGGAAGTTTTTTTAAAAGTCGAAAAAGGAGACAATCTGATAGTTAGAGTTGGTTCTCTTGGACTTTCAAACAATTTTTTACATAGAATTATTAAATCGGATATTAGAAAAAGATGTAGAAAAATAAATTAATCCAGCTAGGATTCTTAAAAAATTAATTAAATTTTCCAAAATCATTGTAGAAACTTATTAAATATTGAGAGATTTTTTTTATTTTTTATAAAATACAGTCAATTTCGTTAAGAAATTCTAAAGGCCCAAATACTTTTTTCTGAGAATCATATATATTTCTTAAATAAAAACCACATTCATATAATAAATCTAAAACCTTTATTAGATTATTAGACCTTCTGCCTTTTCTTATTAGTGAAATTTCTATCATTAATGAGTCGATTTTATTTGAAAGTGTATCTACGCCCCCTTTTAATACTTCATACTCCACTTCTTCAACATCAATTTTAAGGAGGTCAATTTTTTTTAAATTATGTTCTAAAACAAAGTCATCTAACTTTATAACTGAAATTTCTTCGCTTTTAATCTCTTGGATGTAATCATGGGATTTTTTAAAATCTTCATGGAGAGACAATAAAGAATGTGCAAAATCAAAGGATGTGATTCTCAATTTTTTAGTAGTGGTTTCATCATATAGACCCAGTTTGAATAATTTTACTCGATTTTTATGTCTTCTAACAGCCCTCTCAAAGTGATTTAAAATTTTTATTAGAAGGTTCAAATACGTAAACTTTTGCTTTAGGGAAATAATTAAGAAATTCTAGAGTTATTAAACCTATATTAGCTCCTACATCGAAGATAGTTTCAATATTTTTCTTAAAACCTGCTTTTTCAAATATTTTTTTATAGGAATTCTTAGATCCCAGCCCTAATAACTTTGAAACTATTACATTATTTCTGGCAAGTCGTTTAATAGTTTCTAACATTACTATAAAACTCCTTTTTTGCTTTTTTTTTTGGCTCCTGAAATTAATTTAATGAATCAAATTTAAAAAATTGAACTAAGAGTTTCAAATTTCTTTGATTATCAAATAAAATAAAATCAATTGAAGTGAAAAATTTAATTTATAAAATGATTAAATCATTTTTAGAAAAATCATTAATTTCAATTATTTCACATTAAAAGGATTGATATGAGAACCTTAATTAAAAGAACATATAATTTTTTCAATAATAAATTAAATCTGGATCATATCAATCGAAATATTATTAATTCTAATCTGGTTAAGCGAATTATTTCGGTGTGGAGGAAACCAATAATAATAAGATCAAGAAGTAAAACAATATTAAATAAAAAATTTATTTTTGTTTTTATTGTAAGTTGGCATTTTAATCAAAAAATACCTAAAGCACCAACTAAAATTATCAACGGATATATAAACGCTCTTGATAAAATGAATATTCCTTATATTATTATAGGTACTACTTCAATAGATCTAATACTAAAAAAAATACCCAATCCATTATGTTTTATATCAGGTTCTGATTATAGATTTCTAACAAAAGAAAATTTAGAAACATTACGAAAATATAAACATTTTGTTTGGGTTAATCATTGGTTTAAGAATTCAATTGATTTCTATAAAAAACATAATTTACCAAACATATCTTGGTCTAATTCTTATTGTGAAAAAATTTTATCGGCAAAACCTAATTTTGTTTTCACTCCTGGAACAAAATCAACACTCCAATATTATGAAAAGTGGGAAGATAATGGTCAAAAACTAATTTCCTTACCATTAGCTTGTGATACTTCTTTATATCATCCAAATATTCCTTTAAGAAAAAAGTTTGAAAAGATGGAAATTGTTTTTGTAGGAGGTTATTGGTCATTTAAAGCTAGACAATTTAATAAATACCTTAAACCCTTTGAAAAAAAATTATCTGTTTTTGGTTATAGTAAGTGGCCATATATACACTATGGAGGGAAACTTCCAGATGATCACGAACCATCTTTATATAAACAAGCTTTATTATGTCCAGCTATTAATGAGCCATATGCAGAGATATTTGGTGGAGATATTTGTGAAAGAGTTTTTAAAATAATGGGCTGTGAAGGTCTGCCTATTACTGATTGCGTTCCTGCTCATTATGATATATTTTCAAAAAATGAACTAATTGTTCCAAGAGATTTAAATGACTATAAAGAAAAAGTAAGAAAAATACTTGAAGATAATAAATTATTTGAAAAATATAGAAAAGCAGGTTATAAAGCAATTTTAGAACGCCATACTTATGTTCACAGAGTAAAAACTATTCTAAAAAACCTAGGAATCGAACATTTGATTAATTCTGGGAATAAATGAAATAAATTATTGGAAATTTTCTATTATTAAAGATTTGGTAATAAAAAGATGAAAATCTTATTTTTTAATTTAACGAGTCTTCGCAGTGGTGGTGGTTTCGAAAGATGGCTATTCGATATTGTCCCACAATTAGAAAAAATTGGTCATGATATTACTATTACTACATGTGATTTAGCAGTCTATAATCGTTATCGTTTAAGTTTGAATGAGATAAATAAAATTTTAGGAAAAAAATGCAAAATTTATGAATTTAAATCTTGGAAAATTCCAATTGGAAGTTCCCTTTTACCAACTATTCCTTCATATTTATGGTTTAAAAAGAAAATTCAAAGATTTGATATCGTCTATTTTCCTGCAACTGGGTTATATTTTCAAGATCTTCTCATTTTCTTAGAAAAAATTAAAAAAAATATTCCAGTAATTGCTGGAATTCATACATCACCATTACGTGAAAATAGTCTTAATCTCTATACTAATATTGTCACTCGTCATACTCTAAAAATCTTTGATGTGTGCCATGTTTTAAATCCTTATGTTAAGAATCTTTTAAAATCTTGGGGAATAATCAATATTTTCTTGCTTCCACATGCTATTGATTTGGAAAAATATAAGCCAAAATCACATAAAAATAATTCATTCTGTATATTATTTGCTGGTAGACTTGTCCTGGAAAAAGGCATAGATATTTTTTATAAAGTCTTAAAAATCTTGAATAATTCTCCATACCATACGAATTTAAAATTTTTAATTGCTGGAAGTGGAGATCTAAAAATTCAAAATTATATCAAAGATCTAAGCAATAAATTCTCTAATGTCACATATTTAGGCTATGTTTCACAGGAAAAAATGCCAGAATTATATCAAAAATGCGATCTGTTTGTATCTCCCTCTAGGACTGAAACATTTGGATGGACGATTTTAGAAGCTCAAGCTTGTGGAGTTCCAGTCATTGCATCTGATATTCCTGGTCCAAATAATGTAATAATTAATAATGAAACTGGAATTTTAATCCCAGTTTCCAATGTAAAATCGCTAGAAAAGGCAATTAAACATTTTTATAATTTATGGAAAGATGAACCATACAAATTCAAAGAGTTTAGAAGGAGGTCCAGACAGAACATTGAAAAAAAATATAGTTTGACAAAATATATAAAAAAATTAAATGAATTTTTTGCTAATGTTCTGTCCTTGGTCAGCTAAGGGTAGATTAAACTGAGTTGAATTGATTTTGCGCTTGAATTCCGGGAAATATGTTAAAATCAATTCTATTACTAATAAAAAATCAACTTTTTCCATACTACAACAAAAATAAAGTGGAATTCTAATTATATATTAATTTTTTGTGAAAAAGATTTTTCAAGTATTGCAGTAATCTTCTAATCAGAGATTGATTATTATAATTAAGCTGATTGAAGGCAGAAATAAATTGCAGCAAAGAAAATAAGGCTTTTTTTCGTGAGTATGTTTTAAAAACATTAAAATTAAACCATTTTTGTGCTCTTTTAATGTCTTTTGCTGAAAAATTAGGCAAATTTAATATGCTATTCGTAAAAATATTTGGTTGGAATTCCTTTTTAATATAATTTTTCTCCTTGCAATAATCTCCTAATACAGTTCCCAAATAGGGATAAAATATGGAAATTTGCATATTTTCTGGCTTTATTATAGAATTTAATAAAATAGTCTTTTGAAATCTTGTTGGAGTTTCTTCAGGAAACCCTACCATATTAAAAGAAAATGTTTTCAATCCGGCTTTTTTAGCCATTTTAAAAGCAGAAATAATTTGTTTATTGCTCATCTTTCGGTTTAATATTGATTTTCGAAGAGAAAAGTCTCCAGTTTCTAATCCAATATTAACTTGTTCGCAGCCTGCTCTTTTTAACATTTGCGTAATTTCTTCTGTTACTCCCTCTGCTCTGAGATTACAAATAAAAGGTAATCTTATACTTTCATAAGCTTCGCAGAAATTTTTAAGCCATTCATAATTCATATTGAAAGTATCGTTGTCTATATATAATTTACGAATCTTAAAATCCGCTATGGTCATCTCAATTTCTTTTATTGCTTTTTCTACGCTGCGAAACCTGATAAATTTTCCTTTATTTTGATAAATCTTTTGTAATTTATGATTAATACAATAAGTACAATTATAAGGGCATCCTCTTGCAAAAATAAATCCAGGATAATCAAAAATATCCTTATAGTTAAAAATGCTCCTGTCAGGAAAGGGCAATTCATCTAAATTTTCCACTAGGGGATGGACTTCATTTTTGATGATCTGATCTCCAATTGAAAACCAAAAACTTTGAGTATTCTCATATGCTCTTTGATTTTCTAAGCAATCTATCAATTTTAATAATGGCAATTCCCCTTCGCCAATGCAAACACCGTCAATATATTTTGTTTCCTTTATAGCATCTGGATAAACCGTGACATGAGGCCCTCCTACTAAAATCATTTTGACATACTTTCTTTTAAGATATTTTGCAATTTGTTTCGAATAAGGCCATTGATTTGAAGAAGAACTAATTGCAATCATATCAAATTTAAAATTTTTAATTTTTATAGGTAGTTCATTCAATCTAGTCAAATTTAAAAGACTTGTCTCATGACCACCGCGTTTTAAAACTGCAGAAAGGGAGGCTATACCGTAATTCCAATTAGAATAGATAGTATTAATATTAGGATAAATAAAGAGAACTCGCAAAAAATCTACTCACTTTTAATTTACTTAAAAATCCCATTTCTGATTAAATAATTCGGATTGATAGCAACCACACCATTCAAAATTAAATCAAGGAAATTTTTAAATTTTTCTTTTTATGCAAAGGGAAAAAATGAAACTGTTGAACTGTTAAAGAAGAATGGACTCATCCTTGCTAAAACAGAAAAATAAACCTATGGTCAAGAAGAAAACTTGAATTTTATACATAATGAAGCATAATTCTGACTTCAGTGCGTTATAAGTGTATTTGATTTTTTTTAAAGGTATTTTTTATTAATTTCTTAATCGATATCGATTTTTGATGTAAAAATTTCTTCAATATGTCTGAACCTTTTACAAGACGTTTTACTCTCATATGTTTTTTTATAATGATTCCAAAATTCAATAAAATCCAATATATTCCTTTCAAATACCCAATAAATACTCTTTGGTTTTTTTTGCCAAGCTCTATAAAAGCATCATAAGTTTTAATTAAAAAATATCTAAAAGCAAGTTTAATCCCATAGCGCCATTCAAAATCTTTTAAATATGTGTAAATTACCCTTGAAACAGAACGAAATACGAATTTTTCAATGTTATTAGGAGCCCTAAGATGTTCATCTGTGGGAATGGTAGTATGATCTACCACGATGTTAGTGTTTCCCATAACCTTTCCACCAATAAATCTCACTCGTAATGCTATATCCAAATCCTCAGACATATAGTCAATCATTGGATCAAGACCTCCTACCTTATAAAATGTTGACTTTTTGAAAAAAAGATTAACACCACTGATAAAAATAGGCTCATTTTTACGATATGGGAGAACAATTTCGCCAAACGGTCCTAGATCATAACCAACTAATGGTCCTTCTTCAGGGTAGGTTAAGTGAGAAGCTCCAGACAAATCTAAATCTTTAGATTCCATTAAATCGTGGACTTTTTTTAACCAATCTTTAGGTACAGTTGCATCCGAATCTAATAAGCAAATATATTTACCTTTTGCAAAAGAAATTGGCTTCAAAATATTCCTAACAAGTCCTAAATTTTCTGAATCACGAAAATAATAAATATGGGGATAGTCATTTAGAAATTTCTTTGATTTTTTAATAAGATCTAACATATTTTCCTGAGTAGAATCATTACTTGCCCCATCTCCTACAATAATTTCATAATTATCTTTGGGAAATTCTGTGTTTAACACTGATTCAATACACTTTTTTAATAGCTTAGCTCTATTGTACGTTCTTATTAAAATAGAAAACTATATTATTGATTTTTTTTATTTATTAAATTAAATTTTTAATGTTGTTAAAATTTAAAGAGGTCTATTGAAGAGTTAGTTTCTGAATTGAGGTATTTAAAGATAATACAATTAATTTCTTAGAAATAGATAAAAAAGAAAAGTAAATTTAGATTTATGATTAATGTCAGATAATGTTTTATTAAATAAAAATGCATTTTTCAAAAGAAATAAAAATATTCTCGTTTATTTATAATTAAAATTGAAGGGGTTGCAATTGTAATTGATAAGGAACATTGGTAATAATAATTTAATAATCAAGCCGCAAATAAAAATCTTGTCTATACTTTTGCTTATTATTCACCCCCTTCTTAAAATAAGTACACAAAATTATATTGAATCCTTTTAGTGTAATAGAATTATGAAATGCAAAAATTTAAAAAGATTTTGAAGTAATGATTTTGAAAAATAAAACAAAAATCGCTTTTATATCAACATTTTGGTCAAGAATGGGTGGTGCTGAGCTTACTGCTAACTTGTTAAAACGAGAATTAGAAAATTTTGGCTTTGAAATTAAAGTAATTACAACAGAATTTAATAATTTTGATGATTCCATTATCCCAATAGATTTTAAAATCCCTATACCTGATGAGATCTTTTTCTTAGGGAATAAATTATTAGATAAAATGATAGAAAAAAAAATTCAAGAAGGTTTGAAGAAATATAACTTCTTACCTGATATTATTCATGTGCAACAATATTTCTCACTTCCCGCAAGTGCTAATGTTGCAAAAAAATTGAAAATCCCCCTTTTGGTAACAATTAGAGTTCCATTACCAACCTATCTACATCATAATTATAATTTTTTAATTAAATTCGTTGGGACTCAATTAATTAAAGGAAGAAATAATCTTTGGATAAATGTATTAAAAG
>JABXJV010000341.1 GCA_013375355.1 Candidatus Helarchaeota archaeon | reverse complement strand
TTCCTAACCGCATTGACCATTGCAAACATATTCTCTTCAGGAGTGTCTCTTGGAACCATTTCACTGGTATTAAAAATATATCCCCCACCAGGGGCAGCAGCCTTTAAGATTTTTTCAGTTTCTCGTGCAACCTCATCGGGTGATTTTTTAAATAAGACATTTATCGGATCAAGGTTTCCGATAAGACATGTTTGACCTTTAACTATTTCTTTAGCTTTGCCAACGTTAATATTTTCACCAACACTAAGAGCAGAAACATTCAATTCCGACATTATTTTTATATACACAGGATTATTCTCACTTGCATGATAGAAAGTCCATGCTCCATTCTTTTGATATTTTTCTGCTACCTTTTTTGCATAAGGGAAGGCAAATTCTTTGTATTGGTCTGGAGAGATAAAATTTGATGATGCACAGCAGTCACCAAACCATATAGCGTCGGCACCGGCTTTAATCTGTTCAAGACCAGATTTTATCTGTAATTCTGTAAAAAATTCAAGCGTTTCACGAAGTAAATCTTGATTTTCAATAATCATCATCATCGTTTCGTTTATTCCATATAATAGATTCACTGAAGAAAAAGGAGCGGCAGTTCTGCCCGTTACACAGACAGTATCCTTAAAATAATCCTTGGATTTTTTAATAGCCTCCAATAACACAGGAAATCTGCCTTCCTTTGAAAAATCTGGTATTTTTAAATTTTTTATCGTTTCAGAGGTTGCAGGAAGATAATCATATGTTGCTCGGAGAAGATTACCTTCACCTTTGCATCCCACTCCAAGAATCTCAAATTCTATGCAGTCGTCAATCTGAAGCCAGCACCAATCATAGCCAAACCTTTTTATAACTAATTTCTGGCATTCAAATATTTTATCAGTATCCTGACAGTAATCTTCATATACCATCCCTGCTATTTTTACATCGAATTCTTCACTATCAGCAAACATCGGAATATTATCAGGTTCTTTTAAATCTATACATTTTTGAATATCATCCAAAACACCTTTATATGCCATATTCTACTCCAACATATTCTAAATTTCTATAAACCAAATTATAGATAAGAGATTAAAATTTAAAGTGAAAACATATTTTCCACAAATCGTTAATGATAAATTTAATTCTTTTAAAAACAATCGACTAATTGATAAGAACTTCTGACAAGCGGGCTTGATTTAACTTCTAAGAACCCTAATTTTTCCCCAATTTCTTTCATTTGTTTAAATTCGTCGGGATGATAATATCGAATAACAGGGTAGTGTTTTTCAGATGGTCTCAAATACTGTCCAATTGTTAGTATATCACAAAACACATTCCGAAGTTGAGTCATTGCTTCTACAATTTCCTCTTTTATCTCCCCAAGCCCAACCATTATACCCGATTTCGTTTTTATATTTCTATCAATTTTTTTGACTTTACAGAGCAGTTCAAGGGAACGTCTATAATCAGCCTGCGGACGAATAAGGGGATAAAGTCTTTCAACTGTTTCGATGTTATGATTCAAAATTTCAGGTTTTTCATTAACAACTATTTTCAGAGCTTCTTCTGAACCATTAAAATCGGG
>JABXJV010000340.1 GCA_013375355.1 Candidatus Helarchaeota archaeon | reverse complement strand
TAGTTCTGATTGTAAATATTTAATTATTGAGAATTTTAAATTAAATAGATAAATTAGATTTAAAAATATTATTTTTACAAATTAGTTTTTGATTTTTTATAATTTAAATTCAGTGTTAATTTGCAATAAAAGAATAAAGAAAGAGATTATAAGCTTTATAATAGAATTAGATTAATTCTTTCAATATTTTATCAAATTCTAGATTGCGGGATCTAAATAAAACTTCTTAATAACCATTCAACACTGTATTTTCTGTTATTTCGTAGGACATAAAGCCCATAAATATAATACAAAATAATCAATACTAATGAAAATTGCATAATTGTATAAAAATCTGTACTTTGTCGTGCACCTGGATATAATATTCGATCAATAAATTTTGGAAATAGGTAAAAATGTGTTATAAAAACAGTAAGAGAGATGGCTCCAAATACTCTAAACGGCTCAAATATTTTCCAAGATTTCTCCTGCCAGTCTTGAATCCAATAAAATATGGAAAGAATAATTAAATTAGTACCAAAAACATATAAAACATCAAGTCTCGATGGTAAATTAAACCAAAAATCCGGATAATTTATTACAGAATAAATATTTCCTAATAAAAAAAAGGCTGAAACTAAAATAACTCCACAAATTAATGAATTTCTTATTAATTCATATTGAGAATTAGTTTCTTTTGCTTCTATTATTTTTTCAGCGTAAATTGTTCCAATTATCGGGTAGATTATACTAGGAAATATTGGAAAAACCACCTGTAAACACATTTTATAAAAAAAAGTTTCAATAGACCAGGAATTTTTATAAAAAAATAATGATAGAAATGCTGAATAGAAGTGATACTTCAAAAATGGAGACAATATAATAATAATAATAACAATTGTAATTCTAACATATAAAGAATATTTAGAGATAAAATAAGCAATAATTATGGACACTCCAATAAAAGAAAGTATAAACCAAGTCCAAGTATATCCAGGATCTGAAAATAAAACATTACAAAAGAATTGTATCAAAATTAACAGTAATCCTCTTTTTAATACCGATTTTCTTAATAATTTCTCATCAATATTACGTTGTTTATATAAATTTTGCTGAAAAATAATCCCCATTGCTGGTAATGTGACAAATAGATTTTGGGCTGAAATACCTAACAATGAAACAAATATAAAGTGAAGGATTGACGGAGGTGCTATATCTGGTAGAAAGGAAGTTGGGGCAATTGATTTCAGATACCATTGAATATAGTGCCCAATTACCATCATTATTGTGGCATAGCCTCTTGCTGTATCTAAAGCTTTCACCCTATTACTGGAAATAACTTTTTTATCTTGGCTTAATTCATTTTTCTTTGTAATCACACAAATAACCGAAAAGATCTTTGAAATTTTATATCAAAATCTATCAAATATAGAATATATATCATTTATATTCTAAAGAATGAGCTTAAGTTAAACGCCTTAGCACCCATTCTAGACTATATTTCCTTTGATATCTACGCCATAGTATACCATAGATCCAATAAATTGCCCAAAAAAATGAACAGATTTGAAAAACGGAATATTCGCTTAAATTCTGTAATGGATCATATAATAACTCTAAAATTGGGGGAAATAAATAAAAGTGTGTTACAAAAACGGTTAAAGAAATAGCACCATAAATTTCAAACGGTTTAAATATTTTCCAATTCTTTCCTTTAAAATCTTGAATCCAAAATAATAAGGCTATAACAACCATAATTACTCCAAAGGAGTAAAGAACTTCTTGACGAGTTGGTAAGCTATAAAAAGCAATATGAGGAAAATTAAGAATGTAATCAAAATTTAGAGTGAATATATAAACCAAAATTAGAATTCCTCCAATAATAAGTGAATTTTTTATAAATTTCATTTGGTTTTCATTTTCTACGGCTTTGATCATTTTTTCTGCAAATAAAGTACCAAAAACAGGTAAGGCAATATATGGAAAAATTGGAAAATTTACTTCTAGACACATCTTATTAAGAAAAATTTCAATAGACCATGCATTTGATAAAAAAGCCTTCCATATGTAGAAATTAAAGAAAATATATTTCAAAACTGGTGATAGAATAATAATTATAATAATGAAAATAATCCTAGACCTTCGAGAAAAACCTGAAAAAAAATAAGATATGATTATCGAGAACCCAATAAACGATAATATAAACCAATTCCATGTAAAAAAAGGTTGGTAAGAGAAGAAATTACAAATAAATTGAATAATAATTAATATTACCCCTCTCTTTATTATAGAAATTCTTAACTGGTTTTCATCAATTCCTCTTTTTCTACCAATATACAGCTGGAGTGTAACAGCCATTCCTGGTAGGGTAACGAAGACATATTGGAATGCTGTACCTAAAATTGAACGAAAAAGATACTGCATCCAGCTAGGATTGGGGAAAATTGTTAGATACCAGTGAGAAAAATGTGCTGGCATCAATAACCACGTCGCAATCCCTCTTGCTGTATCCATAGCTTTGATTCTACCCAATGGTTTGGAAGTTATTTCTTTAAAATAACTCTTTTCTGTAATTACCAATAAAAAAACCTATAATTAGACATTTAACTTTTCTATATACTAAAAAAAAATACAGAAAAACAAATAAAAATCATAAACTAAAAATTGTTAATTCAATAAAAACGAATGTATAGGATTTTTAGCTTTAATTTATAAAATATTATTAAATTTAAAATGATATTCAGGTAAGAATGAGTAAATAGGATTTGCAATTTATTTTTTCTTTCTTTTTGCCTTTCTCTTTTTCTTTGCTTTTTTTGTTTTTTTTACTTTTTTTACCTTTTTTACCTTTTTTGGCTTTTCTTTTGGTACAGTTTTGACTTTCTCAAGCTTGTCTTTCAGTTTTGAAATCTCAGTATCCTTACTCTTAATAATTTCCTCATAAGCTTTTTTATCATTAGCTGACGTATCTTGTACACTTTGAAGTTTTTCTTTTAATTTAGAGATCTCCGAATCTTTATTTTTAATGGCATCCTCATAGCTTATTGTGCTATTTGCTGAAGTCATTT
>JABXJV010000339.1 GCA_013375355.1 Candidatus Helarchaeota archaeon | reverse complement strand
ATTTTTTCTTGACAATATCGACCCGGATACTCATTCTGGTATTTTTGATGTTATTGACCTGAAATCGTCCTGTTTTAATTTTATCAGCAAATCTGGAAGTACTGCTGAAACGAATGCTCAACTTCTTATATTTATTGATAGATTAAGAAAAGCTCTGGGGAATAGGGATATTAAAAAACATGTTGTATTCACTACTGATGAAAAAAAGGGTAATTTCAGGAAGATTGCAGATGAAGAAGGGATGAAAAGTTTTACTGTACCTAAAGGTGTTGGGGGAAGATTTTCGGTTCTAACGCCTGTTGGTCTTTTGCCATCTGCTGTATCTGGAATTAATATTGATAAACTCCTGAAAGGTGCTGGTTTAATGGATGAAATCTGTGGAAATTCCGATGTGTGGGAAAATCCTGCTTATATGAATGGTGTTCTGCATTACCTTTTGGATACAAGGAGAGGCAAAAATATTTCGGTAATGATATCGTATTCGGATGCGTTGTATGGAATAGCAGACTGGTACAGACAACTCTGGGCTGAAAGCCTTGGGAAAAAATATTCTTTGAATGGAGGAATAGTCCACGTCGGGCAAACACCTGTCAAGTCGCTTGGAGTGACCGATCAGCATTCCCAACTTCAGTTATACATCGAAGGTCCGAATGATAAGGTGATTACAATATTGGGTGTGGAGAAATTTAAATCGGAAATAGGGATTGGTTCACATTACGATTTGATTGAGGGTCTTTCTTATCTTTCTGGTCATTCACTAAATGAACTTTTTCATGCTGAACAGACTGCTACCGAGACCGCACTGACAAAAAACAGCAGACCGAGTTGTTCAATAATTTTACCTGAAATAAATGAATTTACTCTTGGGCAGTTGTTTTATATGTTTGAGGTTCAAACTGCATTTACCGGCTATCTCTATAATATCAATCCGTTTGACCAACCAGGTGTAGAAGAGGGGAAACAGTTTGCGTATGGTCTATTAGGAAGAAAGGGATTTGAAAATAAGAAAGAAGAAATCAAAAGCAGAAAAAAGAAAAAATATATTATTTAATAAAACAGTTTTTATTTAATCATTAAGTTAGATGGTATGTAAGACATTCTTGTCTGACCATAATAACAAAGGGACAGACATGAATGTCTGTCCTATTAGAATTTGCCGAGGTTCAATTATATATTAAATCATTAAATAAGTAAAAGATTATGCCTTCGCCGATTGCTCACAGTATAGTTGGATTATCCATTGCTTCAAATTCTGAAAAGGGTGTTATAAAGGTTTTTAAGAATAGTTTTTTGAACTATTTACTGATAATTTTTGTTTCATTAGTTCCTGATTTTGATATAATACCCGGATTTTTTGTTGGTTTACCGGCTAAATACCATCATGGTATAACGCATTCGTTTATTTCTGGGATAGTTTTCGCACTTTTGTTTTCATCGTTAATATATTTGTTCAAAAGGGTCTATTTTACATCTCGTACTCTTCTATTTATTGTTTTATATTTCTTTCATATAATTCTCGACCTTTTTACAATTGATACAGGGGAGATAAACGGCTTAGGCATGCCAATATTTTTTCCATTCAGTTTCAGCCTGTATAAGTCGTCTGTCGTCCTTTTTTCTAGTTCATTATTTGAAGATGGATATCTCACATTTCAAGCAATATTCAGATATTCCAATTTATTTCCGATTATAATGGAAATAATAATTTCGTCGATAATAGGGGTTTTGATAATATTAACAGGAAATATATTAAAGAAAAAGATGTATAAGTATGAAGGATAAAGAAAATTTTTATATGGTATTTAACAATCTTGACCAGAGTCAAAAAGATGCAGTAAAATCAAAGGATAATTACATGTTTGTTTCTGGCGGTTCGGGAACAGGGAAGACCAGAGTTGTTTGTTGTCATGCTGCATATCTTATGCTTGAGTATGGTTATAAAAGTGATGAAATACTCATATTTAGTGGTTTTTCAAGTTCTGAAGGGGAGATAGAGAAAAATATTTATAAACTGGTCAGGAAAAATTATTCTGAAATCTATGTTAATTCGTTCGTTTCCTTTTGTTTAAAAATACTGAAAAAAAATTGGAACTTGATAGAAGGGATGTATCCGAATTTCAGGATACTGAGCAAATTTAAAAGAGATACTATAATAGATGAAATAATCAAGAATATGAGCCCAAAGGAGTATAGATGGGGGTTCAGAGATGTTAAATATGAGATTTCTGAATTTATCAGATTTTTGAAACAGAACAGAATTTCAGTTCAGGAGTTTGAGGATATAATAAATGGAGGTAAATTTGACAAGCGGTTTTTTTATGCAAAGAATGTATATAAAACCTATTCTGAGATGTTAAAAAAATATGGGTGTCTTGATTTTGAAGACGCACTTTTGAGAACTATTGAGTTTTTCGAAGATTCCAAAAAATCTGAAGCGTGTATGAACAAATTTAAGAAGGTTATCGTCGATGATTTTCTGGAAATAAATCCCTTACAATACAGACTTGTAAAAGTTCTGGCAGATAAGGTAGAAAGAATTTTTGCTACGGGTAATGAGGAACATGTTTTATTCGGATTCAGAGAAGAACAGACAAAAAATGTAATGGAGAAGTTTCTGAAAGATTTTCCGAATACCAAGATTGTTCATCTTGAGACTAATTACAGGTCGGATAATCAGATATTGGATGCGGTTGATAAATTTTATAATTCTGGAACGCAGGATTTTACAAAGATTCCGAGTTCTATTTATAATTGCTCAAAAAATCTTTTTACTGTGGCTGTCGAGAGAAGTATAATAGATGAAGCATTCTATATTGGGAAAAAGATAAAGAAGATTATCGGTTCAGAAACGAAAAGCATCGGTTATGATTCGGATACCAATGAAGGATTCACATACTCAGATTTTGCAATATTTCTAAGAAATGTCAATGAGTATGGGTTTATTTATAAGCAGGTATTGGAACACTTGAAAATTCCTAATCAAATAGAAGGTTCTATAAATATTTCCTGTTTTAAGGCGTTGAATTATCTTTTGCTGTATTTAAGACTTCTGGATAATCCTTCCAATGACGAAGTTTTTAGAAGATTGTTGTCAAACTCCATTTCGGGATTCGGTCCAATTGAATTGCAATCTCTGTTAGATACGTCTAAAAGGGAGAGGAAAAGCATTTATGATTTTATGAAAGATATCGATACTGGTATTATCGGTTTTGAAAATGAGAATAAAAAATTGATTAATAAGGTTAAATCGTTTATTGAAAGGTTTAATTTATTACAAAAGTTTTCTCAAAGGTTATCGCTTCCAGAATTTATATCCAATGTTGTGTATGGTGTTTTTCTCGATGGTTTATTTGATGATAATGAATATCCTGTATTGAAAAGATTCATCGATATTGCTGTTGATTACTATGAGATTTCATCCGCAATGAAATGGGGAGAGAGTTTAAAGAATTTTCTTAAATTTTTTGAAGAAAATAAACAATACCTATTTGAGAATTTGGAAATTGGAGATGAACAATCAGATACCGTGAAGATAACATCGATATATCGGTCGAGAGGAAAGGAATTTTCTGTTGTTTTCGTTCCATTATTAACGGAGAATAATTTTCCTTCTGATTTTTCTGGCGAAAGATTTTTTTACGTAAAAGATATTGAAAATTTCCAGAGGAGTTATAAAAGATTTAAGGATGTTGAATTATATTTTACAAATGAAGTAGATTTTAATGAACATATAACAAGAGAAAAAAATTTATTCCTTACAGCGCTGACCAGAGCAAAGGAAAGGGTTTTTCTTTCGTTCCCGAATAATATACCAGCAATCGAGGAGGT
>JABXJV010000338.1 GCA_013375355.1 Candidatus Helarchaeota archaeon | reverse complement strand
GCTTATTATCAAATTTTTCCTTGAATCTAATTTATTTCTTAATATTCTAACAAATATAGCTGTTAAACCATAACCAAAAATTCCACCCACAACTCCCATATTAAAAATATTTACACCAATAGCAGTAATTCCACCATCTCCCATGAATGCCTGAATCAATAGGACTAAAGTCATTATGATGGGAGCTGCCCAAGGACCAAGAATTATTGCAATTAAAGTCCCACCAACCAAATGCCCAGAAGTACCTCCTGGAACTGGAAAATTTACAAATTGTGCTGCAAAAATAAACGCCGCCAATACACCAATATATGGAACAAATCGTTCATCAAGGTCTTCATCTAATTTAAAAAAACTAATTGCTAAAATACCTAAAGATATAATAAGGAGTGTTATCCATAACCAAGGTGCTAATAATCCATCGGGAATATGCAAAATAAACTAACTCTTTTCAATTTTCAAAAGGAAAAAATAATGAGTAATACTGTTTTTAAAACTAGTATTATTTATAGAAAATTTCAATAAAAATATTACCTTATTTAATTTAAGTATTATCGAGATTCTATTGAGTGTGTGATTATGAATGAATATGCAAGAGGATTGATGGGATTTTGGACTGACATTGATGATGAAAACTTGTTAGAAGTTCAAAAATGGCACAACTGTGAGCATATGACAGAGCGTGTCACTATTCCAGGTTTCCTCGTTGGTAGGCGCTATCGGGGAGTAGATAAAACACATACTTATTTGATGTATTATGAAACAACAGATACAAATGTCCTACAGAGTGAGGCCTACTTACATGCTTTAAATAACTCCACACCTTGGACCAAAAAATGCTTGTCATTCTTTAAAAATAATATCCGCAATATATACGAATTAATTGCAATAGAAGGAAAACCGGCCACAACCGAAGCTCCCTACCTTTACATCATCCGCTTTAATATTGCTGCTGAAAAAGAAATTGAGTTGGTTGAATGGCTCAAAGCAAATTATCTCCGCAAATTATCTGCGCTTTCTAATGTATATCGTAGTCGTCTTTATCAAATTGATGAAAAGATCTCGAACATTATGACCGGTGAACGTGAGATATATGGTGGGGGACCGGGACAGCAGAAGTATTTGCTAATATTTGAGCTAGCCTCGCAATATTTGCCCAAAGAAACAGAATGGCAGCGTATTAATGAAGAAAATTTAGATAAAATCCAATATTTTAAAAATAAATTTGAGGAATATTCCTTCCTAGAATTTGTTTTATATGCACCTAAAAAAAGTTAAATATATTGGGGATCTCGAAGGACGCATCCTGTTGCTTTTCCTACCTTCATTAATTCAGAACATTTTGAACATGTTACACAAGTCTTTTTTTTATCAATTTTTCCCTGTTGAAAAATTTGACGTGGAAAATTTGGATTTGCAAACCCCATTCTGCCAAATCCACAAATATCAACAATTTTACCTTGGATTAAACCTGCTACGACATATCCTGCATATTGCCGCAAAAAAGAGTAGCATGATCCAACTAACACCATATCTTTAGGAATTTGTTGCTTAATCAATGATGTTAAATTTATTATCCTGCTCACCCCATATAATGGATTTTCAGCAGGTAATTGTTCTCCTTCCACGGGAGTGTTATAAGGTCTCGTTAAATGTGGTGTATAATGGGGATTTCCTGCTGAGATATTGATTAATCTCACGCCTTGTTGATATAATTGCTTAACTAATTTTATAGGTTCTGTTAGATCAACTGACACAGGAAAATTTTGATTTTCTCGTTCCTTTACACCAAAACCATTTGGGTAGGGTATGCCATCATAAATCCCTAATCGAGTAGTTATAAAAAAGTTCGAGCTACTTTTTAATTCACTCTTTAATTTCTTGATAATGTTTAGAAAAAATTTTGTTCTATCATCTAAATTTTTCCCACCATATTCAGAATCTTCTCTACTCCGAGCAGACAATAATTCACTAATTAAGTATCCATGGCAAGCTTTAATGTCAACCCCATCAAAACCCGCTTCGTTTGCTAATATGGCCTTCCTCACCCATATATCTTCTAACTCTTTTAATTTATCATCAGAGATAATAAGTCCATCTTTTTTACTGACACTAATTGCTGCATCTAACTCTGAATTGTCAAATGCTCTTATCGGGTATTTTATTCCACCACTTCTGGAATATCTGCCTGAATGATTTAATTGTAAAATTAAAACACACTCATTACTAAATCCTAAGTCTTTAAGTGTTTTATTGCATATTTCCCTGACTTTTATAACTAATTCTTTAAAATTTTTTACGTTTTGTTCAGTTATCATTAATTGGTGCTCATTTGAACGACAATTTTCCGAAATTGCACACGCTTCAAACCAGATTAATCCTGCTCCACCCTTAGCATACTTTTTATATCTTCTGTAGGTTAATTCGGTAGGTGAACCATCAATGCCTGAATCGAATCCCTCCATAGGGTTTATAGATAATCGGTTTGGAAAATATATATCTTGAAATTCTACTGGCGTCTTTAAAATTTTTGTTTCATGAGAGATTGGAATATTTAACTCTGATTTATTTATTATATCTTCTAACTCCATAATGGATTTATAAGTAAAAGACTCAAATTTGTTTTTAAATGAAGTGGGATTCATTAATATGAACTTTCAAATATTATCTTTAAAGAGTTTTTTAGGGTTCCGAAACTGAAAAGGTGAAAAAATGGAAAATAATAATAAAATAAAAGCGATTGATAAAACAAAATTCGGACCTCTACAAAAGTGTCCCTACAATAAATCAGTACTTGTATGGGTTTTTAGGTTAGGTATGATAGTTCTTGGTACCGTGGGGTTAAAATTTCTAAATATTTGGGTTGCCGTGCTGTATTTCCCATTTGCTGTTGTGTTTACCTTTTGGACATGGTCAGTAAAACATTGTAAATATTGTTATTATAATGTAACAGAGATTGCACCAGATAAAAAGAATGGGAAGACAATCATGAAGTTGTTACCAATAGATGAATGGAAAGAATCGTACTTGAAGAAGCATATAGATTGCGGGAAAAAATGGTTTCCCTCCATAAGTATCGTATTATGGGTTTTTCCTATTATCGGAATAGTCATTTCGTTCTTTTTGGATTTTTGTATATATGCGTTATATTCTCTAATTGGTTTTATAGCTCTGTTGGCGATTATGCTTCTTTACGTGAGATATAAAGTTTGTCCAAAATGTGCATTCATGGAAGAATGCCATGCAGCTTTTTAAAACTAAAATGGTGAAAAAAAAGAAAATAAAAGTAATGAATTCAATTTTTCTATTTTTATTTAATTTTTTCTTTCATTTTTCTAGATTTCTCATTTAGATCGTATAGAAACTGTTGAATTTGCATATCAATTAATGAGGGTCGTGTATTTCTTTCAATTTCTTTTTTGGGTGTTTTTTTATTATTCATTTACTCTATACCTAAATCAAAAAAAAAAATTAGATGTGATATGTAGTTCTTAATTTAAATTCTGCCTTTTTAGCGGGATTCCACCGTTCAACTGGTCTATAATATCCTGTAACGCGACTCCAAATTATCGTCTGAGTATTACATATTGGACAAGATGGAAAATTTCCAATTAATGTTTTCTTACAATTTAGGCATACAGAGAGGGTTGGAGTTATGCTAAAATAAGATAAATCAGAATTTTCAGCTGTTTTCTTTATGAATTTGGTGAGACCTTCTACGTTAGAAATTTCGTCCATAAATAGATGCGTTATACATCCACCAGTAAATTCCCTATGAAATTCTCCTTCAATTCTTATTTTATCAACTAACCCTTTATAATCTACAGGAAGATGAGTGCTATTAGTATATTCCAGAACACCATCATCGTTAATTGAATAATGCGCAGCATCCCCAAAATCTTGATAGTCGTGAAAAGCAAATCTACCTGCTGTTTTTTCAGCTGGTGTCTGTTCTAAATTGTATAACATTTTGTCTTCTCGTTGGAAATCGGCAATTTTTTCACGCATATATCTTAAGACTTTCTTTGTTAGAGCACGTCCGGCTATTGAATATATGGGTTGATCAATATAATTCATACAAAAATCGTGAAATCCAACAACCCCAATTGTATTAAAATGATTCATGAATCCACTACAAAGGGTATGTTGAGTTGTGGGTAATAAACCGTTATTTAAACTATGGGTTATTACTTTTCGTTTGTGTTTTAGTTGTTTTCGGGCAATTTCTAAAACTTTATCTAAATTTCCAAATAAATCTCCATTTTTACGTGATAGAAATCCAATTCGCGGCATATTTAACGAAACTACACCAATGGACCCAGTATTTTCACCGATAGCCCAAAGTCCTCCAGAATGCTTTTCTATTTCATTATAATCAATTCTTAACCGGCAACACATACTTAAGTTAGAATCGGGTTGCAGATAATCAACATTATAATTTAAGAAATAAGGTGATCCTTTTTTAGCTGTAAGTTCCATAAGAAGTCTACCGATTTCGGAATCATATTCGAAATCTTTATCTAAAGCTATTGTAGGAATCGGAAATGTAAATGGATTGCCTTTTGCATCCCCTTCTTGTATTACTTCAATGAAAGCTCTATTTATTAAATCCATTTCTTCTTTTAATTGATCATATGTAAAGGATTGTTCTTGGCCTCCTAATAGCGCAGGAACTCCTTTATATCGTTCAGGAAGTGCCAAATCTAATGTTATATTGATAAATGGCGGTTGGTCACCATATCTTGTGGGAAAATTTAAATTGAAAACAAAATTTTGTATGTGTTGTTTTACCTGTTTATAATTTAAATCATCTACTCTAACAAATGGAGCCAGTAGAACATCAACATCAGAAAATGCGAGTGCTCCTGCCCATTCTCGCTGTACTGTGACTATAAAATTTATCATATGATTCAAAATAGTTTGTAGATGTTTTGCGGGTTTTGCACTAATGACTAAATCTAAACCATCCCTAATTAATTGGCGTAAGTCCCAACCTGAACAATAACCACAAAATCTACTTGTCCATAAGTCATGAAGGTGAATCAGTCCTACCTCATGTGCTCTAACGGCGTCGGGAGCATTTCTATATAAATCCTTTAATGCATTTCTTTTAAAGTCATATTGGCTGACTGAATTCACTAGTCCACTAAAAGATTTTCGCGTATTTGCATTATCATTTTGTATAAAAGAATCTTGTAAATATTTCCTAATCTGACTTTCAATCATATTATCAAAATTTTCTAATTCAACGTGAACAGTTCTTTTAGTCGGGATCAGTTCGACTTTTTCTCTTCTTAATACCTCAAGTT
>JABXJV010000337.1 GCA_013375355.1 Candidatus Helarchaeota archaeon | reverse complement strand
CCCAAATCCAAATTCGTGAAGATTTGCTAAATCTAAATGTTTGAGATCTTCGTCTTCTAAAGCGTCTGCACACATCCAACATTTCCAGAATCGCCATACGATTCTTGGAACCTCATGTCCATCACCTGCTTCATAATATCGGATATCATCTGCATGATCACCCAAAAAACTGTACCATGCTGTTTCAACCACGACTTTCATGTCTTCAAGCTTTTTAGAGAAAATCATCTTTCCTCTATCTAACCAAGCATACATTAAGCTGTCTCCTGCCCCCTTTCCTATTTCAAACCAAATTTGAGAAGCTTTTTTTGCATCATTCTCATTAAGTTCTGAGAATTTTAGCATTACACTTTTCCAGCAACCAGTGAGAAATAATCTATTAAGTTTTTTAGAAAAAGTCCACATTATATGTTTGCCAACTTTTGCTAACACTTTCCGTACAATCCCTAATTTCTTTCTTCCTGGCAATTTAATCCCTCATAAGAATTCTATTAAATGTTCACAATGGTCTGCTCCCGCTGCTCTGGATTGAATTGTGGAGACTTTGACTCTGGGTAGAAAAACAAAAGATTTTCTAATAAAATTAATTATTTCTTCAATAAAGGCTGAAGTTGATATGCAATAGTTTATATCTTCTTCTTCTACTCCCTCCCAACATAATCTACACTCAAAATCTTTTACTATAAAATTTCGCCCTTTTTCTTTTATGATTTTTATACCTTTATTATCAAGAATTTTTTTAAAAATTTCTTTGACCATATCTTGAATGTTTTTGGCCTTTGGTAGCCAGTATTCCGAAACTGTTTTAGCTACACTAGCTCCAATTTCTCTTAAAACTTGTTTACAACCTTCATTTCCTATACTTCTTTTGAGAAACGATACAACCTCAGGATATACTGTCTGTAATAAAATAGTCTGAGCCTTTTCATCAACTAAATCTTTTCTTTGAAGATTTGGAATTTGGATCTCCCTCTTTGAGTTGAATAAGAGTATCAAATTGAATTTTGTAATATATATTATTGCATTAAATTTATACTTTTTTCTTTATTAATCCTTTTTCACTTTAGAATTTTCTTCTTCAACTTCTTTTTTAATTTGTTTTTCTTCTTTTCTTGGTTTAAATAAACTTGCCATTGGATCTAAAACTAGATTTTTTATGAGTGCTGCTTCTTCAGCTTTCTTTTTTTCTTCTTCCTCTAAACGTTTTCTCTCTTCTTCCCTTTCTATTTCTAACTTTTCCATTAAATCATAATATTTTTCTTCAATTTCCTTTATTTCGAATTCAGTTAAAACTTCTTTCTCTTCTTTATCCTCCATCCTGACCATCTCTGGTGGTTCTACTACACGCTGTGAAATTCGTTTTGTCAGAATTTTAAAAATTTCACTTCTCATATTTGCAGGATCCAAATTAAAAACATTAGCAAAATGGGGTGTTGTAGTTAAAAACTTAGTTCTTTTCTCTTTTTTCACTTGAATAAATCCTTTTCTCGCCAATTCTAATACATTTTCCTTTATATTTTTCCCAGAGTAAATTCTCCTTATGTCTCCCAATTTTATAGGTTGTTTCATTGCGATTATTGCTAATAATTTTATAAACTCATCCGGCAGTGATTTTCTGGTTTCAATATCCCCTAACTCTTTCCTAATTGCAGGCTTAACCCGCATTAAATACTCGTCTTCAATTTTAACGATTTCAATAAAACTATTACGTTCTTCTAAATTTTTTGAAATTTGGTCTATTATTTTATTTAATTCCTCCTTCCCTTTGCCATCAATTAATGTAAGTAAATCATCTGTTTTTATTGGACGCCCAGCAATGAAAAGACTAGCTTCCACGAGTTTAATCTGTTCTAAATTTGGCATATTGTTTTCTCTTAAATCTTTTTGAAAATTTAAGTTGATACTTTAACAAACATTATGAATATTTGCTTTGTGTCTACATCTTGTTCGGCATAGAGAAGCCCATCTGATATGAGAAACAGTACTGAGAGGAGTATCCGAGCCATAAGAATTCTTGGATCAGTTGCCATTTCCGTAAGTGCTCTTAGGAGTGTTTCAAATCGAATTTCATCTTCTCCAGCTTCTGTAGCTTCTTTCAATAATTTAATAGCCATGCTATAGACTTGTTCATTTCTTTCTTTAACGTTCATCCTATCTGCATCTATCTCGTAATCAAAGTCTTTAGGGCCCATGGCTTCTATTAAGGGAACACGTCGTCTGCGTTTTTGTTGTCGTAATTGTTTTTCCTTATCTTTTTTCTTTCGCTTTAATCTTCGTTCTGTCCTCTTCTTATCATCGAGTAGAACCTTAATTAACTGATCCATTAATTCTTCTTTACTTATTTCTTCTGAAAAACGACGTATTGGAACTTTTAAACTTGGAAGTTCCTTAGATTCTCTCTTTTTCTTTTCAATTTCTTGTTTTTCTTTTTCTTTTACTTCTCTTTGTATTAACCACAATATCTTGGCATGGTGAAGCTGTGTTGCAGAAAGCAATGCCTTGCCTAAAATTTTAAACTTTAAATTCCCTTTCATCTGTTCAAAAAAATCTGGTAAAAGTGTTTTAATATCAAAGGACCAAGGATTTCTCCTTTTCCATAAATCAGTATCTATGAGTGCTAAATATGGTAAATTTAAATAAAATTTATCTTGACCTACCCCAATACCTAACTCTATTAGTTCATCATCATCAGATTTTTTCTTTGGCAATCTTATAATCACATTTTAAAGAATTTAATTATAATAAAAATAAATTCCATTGTTTTTATCTTTTTTTAAGCATATGAGTCATCTCAAAGCTCATTATAAATTCTTTTTCAGACTTTGATAGTGCTTTATTAACGATAAATTGGACAATTAAAATGCCTCTATCTGGATATGTCTTTGAATCTTTCTTATCCAAAATTTCTACATCGACTTGCATCGTATCGCCTATACGTAAAGGTGCTTTAAACTTCATATTTTGAATTCCAAGCAACGCAATTATGGTCCGTTCGTAAAATCCTAACTTTAAAAACAATCCTACTGCTAAGGGAATGATAAACGGTCCCGGAAATACCCTTGATTTATAGGGCATTTCTTCTTTTGCATAAATATCATCAAAAAACATACTTGAGTTAAACCAAACTAGGTTGCAAAATGCTTCTAAATCATATTCGGTTAATGTCCGACGGGATGTTAGAAATTTATCTCCAACATTGAATTCATTAAAATATTTTCCAATCAAAAAGACACCAAGTGGACCTAATTAATCCTTTTTAGTAAGTTTATAAATAATAAGTAGTATTACTATCCCAATTGGCATTACGATAGCAAAAACCAAACCAGTTAAAGCAAGATCTCTTGTAATAGAATAAACTGCTGCAGCTAAACCTCCTGTACCGCCTAATATTGTAAAAATAGGTGCCCAATCTCTCAGTACATCAGCAAATGTTTTCTTTTGAGGTATTATTGGAGGAGGTGTAGTGGTTAATACAGCTTTAGGTTCCTCATCAGGTCTAAAGACGTATTCATTGGTCCTAACGTCGTATTTTCCCTTTAATTCTTCCGAAGTCCCTAGAATATCAAATAATCTTTCTTTAAAAACTTTTGATTTCATAGATATTTTTGAAGCTAGTACATCAAGTTTAATTCGATTTCCATGAAAGGCTCGTTCAGCATATTCTATATTACGAATAACTATTCGATCTTGAAGAACATTAAATGCTTTTATTAAATGGTTTTCTAGTTCTTCCGTATTCCAATCTCTCAAGATTAGAACGCACGCATCTTTAAAGCCCCGATGAACTCTAGAGTTAATTTTAATAAATTCGGAAATAGAATTATCTGCAGTTTTAATATAAGTTCTATTATCATCATAGCTATTTTTTAGTGTTGTTGAGGCTTCAGACAAATTTCCTGTTTCAATTATATTGTAAACTTCTTTATCCATTACGTCGACTAACTCTCTAAATTCATCATTATGTGTTTGAATTTTTTCCTTTAATTTTTCTTTTTCTGCTTCACTTTGTTTGTCTATTATCTTATCTTCCAGTTTTCTTTTTAGATTCTTTAAATCAAACAAGATTTTTTCAGTTTCAGAAATAAAATTTGTATGTACATCTTCAATTATTTTATCAAAATGTTCTATATCCTTGGAAAGCTGTGTTATATTATTTTTAAATATATGTCTTTGATCTATGATACTTAGCCTTAAATCATCTTCTTTTGCACTTAATTTACCTATCAATCTTGGTAATTCTTTTTTATCCTCTATTTTATCAATAATAACGTTTGAAATTTCTTCTAATTTATCACGATATTGTTGCATTTTTTCTAAAAATGAAGCTTTATATTCATTTCTTGTGTCTAGGATTCGAGTAACGCTTTCTAATTTATTATTTAGTTCGCTTTTCAGTTTTTCCCAACTATTTAATGATCTTTCATTATAAGGATTTTTAATTTGATTCTCAAATTTAACTTTTAATTCAACATCATACTTATTGACATTGTTTTTGAATTCCTTGATTCGTCCACGGATTTCGGATTCATTATTATCTAATTGTTTTCTCTGGTAAGAGGTAATAAAAAAGTTTGAAAATTTTTCATAATTTAAATCCAGTTCCTCTTGAAATTGAATTATAAACTTTTCAAATTGAAGTTGCATTTTATTTTCTACATATAAGGGAACAACCTGTTTTTCTTCAAATCTTGCTTCTAATTTCGAAACTGAAATTAATTTATCCAATAATCTTTTCACTTGTCCAGTATTTAATCCCAATATTCTACCAAGATCTTCGAATTTTACCCTCCCACCATATTCAGATCGAGATAAGGATTTTGTTAGATTGATTGTAAAATCTGCAAGAGTTTGATCTCTAACTTGATTAAAGACGGTTGGTAATGAATTCAAAAAAGTTTGCCATTTATGAATACTAATATTAATTGTATCTTGGAAATTGGGGAAACTTTTAGTTGTATTTTTGACGAATGTCGAAATTTCGTCATTTGCTCCATTGCAATGATCTTCTATTTCTTTAATTTTATTTTTTAAAAGGTCTTTCATACTAGTAGTTATCTTTTGATGATCGATTTTACTTAATTGTGAGATTTCTGTCAGTTTTTTACTCACATCATCTATCTGCGTGTTAATGATATTATCAAGTTGATTTTTCTTATCCAGTTCTTGTTCTGAAATGATTTGTCTCAAAACTTCGCTTCTCATTTTTTCTAATTCTTCTCTCATCTGTTCCATAGATTCTTGCCATAATAAAGGAATATCTTCAGCAGCTAATTCAAAT
>JABXJV010000336.1 GCA_013375355.1 Candidatus Helarchaeota archaeon | reverse complement strand
GCAGGTATTGTAAAAAATATGAGTGATAATGAGTTAGAAGAAGATATAACAAAATTGAAAGAAAAAATCATTGAATTTCTAAATACTAAACTCCCATTTTAACCCAGTTTTCTAATTTTTTCTTTGGTTTCATAACCAAATTTTAGATATAGTCACCCCCTCTTCCTATAGAACACTTAGATCCGTATAGGAAAGAATTTTAAAGGATTTTAATAAAGCCAGATTGTATTGGAAACTTTAATTTAAAGTCTTGATAATAAGTAATAAATTACAAAAAGAAATGAAAATTTTTAATCGGGAAATTATCTAGTTAATAAATTTTTTAAATATATGGTCTCATTCGTTATTAGATATAATATGGAGCAAAAATTTTGATAGGTTTAAATAATAAAGTCATTCGAACATGTTATCAGTGCGGGACCTGTACTGGAAGTTGTCCATTAAGGAAGGTAAGTAAATTCTCGCCAAGAATTATTGCTCAAGATTTTATTTTAGACGAAAAAGCAAATGAAAAGATCTGGAAATGTTTAACTTGCGACCTTTGTTCTTCTAGATGTCCCATGGGTATAAAATTTTCTGATTTCATCTTGAATCAACGTATAAAGTCATTACAAGAGGGGACAAGTGAAGCCGAGGAAGCTCATTATGGATATTTCTCTATGATTAGAAGAATTATGGCAAATGAAATTATTAGAACAAATCGTATTAATTCTATTCCTAAAGATGTAGAAGTTTCAAAGTCTGGTGAAATCCTATATTTCATGGGTTGCGTTCCATATTATAATAATGAACAACATATGGTTGAAGTTGGAGTTGATTATTCAATAAACACGTTTAGTCCATTAAAGTTATTAAATAAATTGGGAATTATACCCACTATTCTTGAAGATGAAAAATGCTGCGGTCATGATAGTTTATGGACCGGTGATTTATCAACATTTAAGAAATTGGGAGAATATAATATTAACGCAATTGAAAAAGCTGGGGCTAAATTAGTTATATTTAATTGTGCGGAAGGTTATAGAACATTCAAAATTGACTATCCTAAACATATTCGGGAGTATAATTTCGAAGTTACTTCATTCGCAGAATTTTTACTTGATAAAATTGAGAATAATGAATTTGAATTCCCTTACGAATATCCAAGAAAAATAACTTATCATGATCCTTGTCGATATGGAAGACATTTAGGAATTTATGACGCCCCTCGTAAAGTTCTTCAAGCAATTCCTGGAGTGGAATTAATCGAAATGGAAAATTCTCGTGAGGATGCTCAATGTTGCGGAGT
>JABXJV010000335.1 GCA_013375355.1 Candidatus Helarchaeota archaeon | reverse complement strand
TTTCTAAAATCAAAAATGATGAAAAATGGAAATCTAGGAAGAAAACTTTTAAAGAAAAACTCCAAAATATCAACTAATTAAATTAAAAAATTTCAAAAGCTCTAAAAGTTCAAACATAGTTTTTTTTCAAAATATGGTGGTTGAAAATGACTACAGAAAGTAAAGAAACTTCTAAAATTAATAAAAATCAACAAATAGAAGAAAATTTTTTACAAATGGACGATCAAAAGCAGTCTTCGGATTCTAGAATTATGAAATTTTGGCAAAGGATTCCCCTCTTGATCCGGGCCACAATTTTAGGAGTATTTGTCAGTATGATTGGCATTTACTCTTGGATAATACCTGCATACTCTATTCCCGCACCTTGGCCATTCTTCATTATAGGTGCCATATTATTGATCTATTGGAAATATTTCAGTGGAAGTTGGTGGTCCGAGTCTACAAAAAAGACTAGAATAGAGTATTCACGTTCAAAAAAAATTTCAGCACCTGTTCTAAAATGGAGCCTATTAGCAGCGATAATCTTTGTAATTATTGCACAATCTAGCTTGGTGGTTACTTTCCGAATCATCCCATTTCCCGCTGAAGCATTTACATCAGGTAATAGATACTTAAATACCAAGCCGGTTTGGCTGGCGTGGGTGATTATTGGCATCAATTCATTGGTAGCAGGGATTTGTGAAGAAACTGGAATTCGAGGATACACACAAGTTCCAGTGGAGAAGCGTTATGGTCCAATAGTAGGAATCAGCTTTTCTTCAATTTTATTCCTCATTATCCATATTAATCAAGCTTGGTTTCTTCCAATTGCCATTCAAGGTTTTTGTCTTGGCATGATCCTGGGAATTCTAGCCTATACATCTGATTCTTTAAAACCAGGCATAATTGCCCATTCAGTTATGGATGTAATTAATTTTTCATACTGGTGGTCAGATATTGCAGGGAGATTTGAAGGAAGACCGATTGCTGAAACTGGAATTGATTTATTTTTTATTATATCGATAGTAATCCTTGTATCATCGATTTTGTTGTTTATTTGGACTAACCGAAAAATTATGGCTGCTCGCAACGATTCCTCTTTGTAAATTTAACAATCTTTCTTATCTTTTTTTTATATTGATAAAAGACGAGGAAATAAAAGCTAAGGAAATTAAAAAAAATAAATTGATATATTTCAATAATTAGTAAATTTGTAACTATTAATTAACAAAATTATTGTGAATAAGATGAAAAAGAAGAAGTTTAAAGGTCA
>JABXJV010000334.1 GCA_013375355.1 Candidatus Helarchaeota archaeon | reverse complement strand
TTGATGGTGATGAAGTAAAATGGAAAGTGATTTAGAAAATAAAATCATTAAAACTGGAACAACAACTATGGGACTTATTTGTAAAGACGGTGTAGTTCTAGCTACCGAAAGCCAAGCTACAGCTGGATATTATGTTGCTTCCAAAACAGCTACTAAGTTATTCAAAGTAACTAAATATATTGCTATGACTATATCTGGTGGAGTTGCCGATAGTCAGCAGTTAATAAGGACTCTTACAGCCTTGGCGAGGCTTAGAGAACTCGAAACAAATTTAGATATGCTGGTTAAATCCATAGTTCAATTAGCAGCAGCTATATTATTTCAAAATAGAATGTTTCCCTATATAACAATGTTAGTCTGTGGTGGTTGGGATAAACAAGGACCTCACTTGTATAGCCTCGACCCATTTGGTTCGATACTTGAGGAAACCACTTTCACTGCTACAGGGAGCGGAAGTATTGTCGGAATAGGAGTTCTCGAAAATAGATATAAACCTGATATGAGTGTTGCGGAAGGCATTGAACTAGTTAAAGGGGCAATAACCGCGGCAAGAAAGAGAGATATTGCCTCTGGTGGCGATTTCCAGATAGCAACAATAACAAAAGAAGGATATGAATTAGTCACTTAAAAAAAAATGCAATTTTATTTTAAATTTCTTCCAATTTATCTTTAATTTCTTATTTTACAGTTTTTTTAAAACAAGTACGCAAATTTAGTATCATACATAATTTGATATTTGTAAATTTCCTTTTATTTCTTGATAGATATATTCTATCAAAATAAGAATGAATTAAATCAAACAAAAATTTTTTAGGAGATATTAAATTTGGACGAAGATTTATTACAATCAATTATTATTTTGTGTGTATTGAGTGCTTTAACTATTTTTGGAATTATAACTGTGGTAATAGTAAGCGGAAAACTATTAGATACAAGTGCTTTAAACTCTTATTATGCAATGCTGTTCGGTTTAATCTACATTATAATAATAATAAAGAATCTTTAAGGGTGATAAAAAATGGTTGAACGTTATAGATTGTTTAATTGGATTTCAATTGGATTAATTACAGGTGCTATGATTTTTGCAATACTTACTTTAACATACCTTTTGATATATCAAGAGAATATGAAATATCAATTACCCATAATAATCAGTATTTCTGTAAAGCATATAGACTAAATCGACTAATAGAAAAAGGTGATAATAAAATGGATAAAGTAGAGAAAAAAGAAAAACAAATAGTTCGAGTAGGTTTTGAAATATCTGATATTATAAGCATTGTAACTTTAATTTGCAGTGGAATATCGTTAGCATTATTCATAACGACTTTTGTATTGGCATTATTTATAAACGCAAGGCAAGACTTTTGGTTTTTAGTACTTACACAATTAGCAGATTTTATATTAAGTTAGGTGTTATTATGGTTGAATCAGAAAATATAATAAAATATATCATTCTTGGGTTGGCAATTGCTGCATTGGTATTTAGTCTTATAGTCTCAATTTCTACAATAATGATTTATGGATTTTCAGAATTTACAGCATTAGCAAGTTGGATAATATTAATTTATCTATTGATGATATAACACATTGAAAAAAATTTCAAGCTAGAAAGACCTACAGGAAATAAAAAAATTACCTAAATTTACTTCATTTTCTTTGTAAATCAATTATAAATCCTTTTAAAAATGATGAACTCCTATTTATTTTGTTTAATTAATGCTAAAATTTAGTCTAAAAATTATTAACCATCTAAATTTTATTAATAAATAAATTTTTATAAACTGTAAAAATTACGGAATTAGATATTAAATGTCCCCCAAGTCAATTGATCCTTGGAATTCTGCTAGAAACGAAGTAAAATTAAAATTAATTTCTGCCTTGAAAAAAATTGGGGTAAAGATAGATGGTATTAAATGGGATGGAATGATTAACGAACCTCCAGATCCAAAATTTGGGGAGTTTTCCTCTCCAATAGGGTTCCAATTAGCAAAAAAGTTACGTAAAACTCCTAATAAAATAGCTACTGATATTTTAAAGCAAATCTCATTTTCTAAAGCATCATTGTTCAATAAAGTTGAGATTGCCGGAGGAGGACACATAAATTTCTACATAAATTGGAAACAGTTTTCAGAATTTGTAATTGATGAAATTTTAAAATCTGAAAATACTTATGGAAATCTGGAAATTGGACAAGGTGTAAAAGCCATAATCGAACATACATCTGCAAATCCTAATAAACCATTACACCTTGGGACTTTAAGATGTGGTGTATTAGGTGATATAATTTCTCGGATATATAGGAAAGGAGGATTTAAGGTAGAAGTAGAAAATTATATGGATAATCTGGGAAGGCAAATTGCTGTATTAGTTTGGAGATTTTTAGAAGATGACAGTCCTATAAATTATTTTCCATATCTCTTCTTTTTACCATTTTCAATAGATCTAGATATTTCTAAATTTAAAATTGATTATTATTTAGGGTTACTTTATGTCGATGCCTCGCAAAAAATTGCAAAAAATGAAGAATTTGAGACGAAAGTAAGTGATATTATTAAAGAGATGGAACTGGGAAATAACAAATATTCTAAGAAAGCAGAAGATATTGTGGAAAGGGCAACATTAGGACAATTAGAAACTGCTTGGAGAATGAATATTTTTTATGATTTAATAATATGGGAAAGTGATGTAGTTCACAGTGGAATATTTGAGGAAGTCCTCAGTAAAATTTTAAAATCTAAGAACGTTTACAAAATAAAAGAGGGCCCCGATACAGGTTGTATAGTAGTAAATATGTCTGAATTTAATAAAGAGTATAAAAAAAAGATTAAACCATATAAAATTATTGTTCGTTCAAACGATGTGCCTACTTATACTGGTAGAGATATTGGTCTTCATGCATTCAAAATGAATCTTGTAGAATCTACTTTTAAATACAGAGCAAAAATTAAACAACCCAATGGGAAAGTTTTATGGGAAACCAATATGAATGGAGACCCAATGAAGAGATTTGGAAGGGGTGATATTTCAATAAATGTTATTGGGTCTGAACAAACAGATTCTCAACAAGTTGTTTTTTATTCTATGAAAGCTATAGGTTATGAAAACGCATATTTAAATTCTCACCATTTTAGCTTTGAAAAAGTTGGTTTACCGGATGATTCTTTCTCAGGGCGTAGAGGAACTTGGAAAGGCTATCAAGCAGATATAGCTATCGATAAAGCAGTCGAATTAGCTTATGAGGAAGTAAAAAAACGCCATGAGAAAGAATATTCAGAAGAATATATGATTGAATTAGCCGAAAAAATTGGAGTTGGAGCAATAAAATATTATCTTGCAAAGTTCAAAAGAGAACGAAAAATAGTAATAAAATGGAAGGATGTCTTAAATTTTGAAGGTGACAGTTGTCCTTATATTCAATACGCTGCAGTTAGGGCAAATAGTATCTTAAAAAAACATGGAGCAGAATTAAAAAGTCCAAATTATTCTCTTTTAACAGATCCAACAGAAAGAGAATTAATTAAACATCTTTCTAAGCTATCAAATTTAATAAAGAGTATTATAGAAAATTTTACAATCCATCAACTTCCTGAATATTTATTACAATTAGCTGATAAATTCTCAAATTTTTATCATGCATGTCAAGTATTAAACGCAGAAACTGAAGATTTGAAAAATTCAAGATTAGCTTTGGTAAAAGCTATACAAATAGTGTTTAAAATTGGGCTCGAAGATTTAATGGGTATTAAATTACCCGAACTTATGTAAATATAAATCATATTTTATTATATGAATGTTAATTTCTTAAGAGTAAAGGCATTCTAAATAGACGATATCAATGTTAAAAAAAATTAAGGATAAAATTGAAAAAATTAGAGAGGATTTGGACCCAAAAAAAGCTCAACTTAAAAAAGAAATATTAAATAAGGGTATTTTTAATATTGATTTCTTTGCACGAGAAGTGGGTTTAGTAGAACCAGAATTAAGAAAGGAATTAAAGGAATTAATTGAAGAAGGACAAATTAGAGGTTATCTCGCGTTTAGAGATACAGAATTTGTTACATTAGATTATTTAAAGGATCAAATAAATGATAGAATTGAAAAAACTTTTAAATTAGATCTTAAAAAGCAATCTCAAGATTTTGGAGTTTCTTTGGAGTCTATATATGAAGCAATAAATGAACTTTGTAGCCAAAACATTCAGCATGGATTTTTTGATATTCCTGTAAACACCACTTTTTTTCATGTAAATTCCCGAACACAAAATGAGTTTATATCAATTTTAAGAAAAGGTAAAATTCATTTAACTGAAGTAGCTGAGTTCATAGATAGTTTGATAGAATCTAAGGAGGATATTGATTTATCATCTTTAATTTCGGATGTAAAGAGTAATGAAGGTTCAGATACGGATGAATGGGAATCACTTGCTAAAGATGCTATTGATGTTACACTTGGTAAAAAACGTGCGAGAATTTGGATTGAAAATTTAATGTCATGGAATAAAATAATTGGTAATTTTATTGAGGATCAGAATTATTTTGTATCTAAAAATATAATAGCGAGAGAACTGGCAAATTTCTTAAAAAAGACAGGTAGAGTGAAAACATCAAATCTACAAGAAAAATTAGGAATTGAAAAAATTAGATCCTTAAAGTCAGAATTGAAAATTTTAGAAGAAAATAAGGAAATAAAAGGATATTTTACAATAGATGAAGCTGAATATGTCACAGAAAATAAAGCATTAGATGAAATCGTTACAATTCTAAATGATAAAAATCAAGATACTGTATCTATATCAGAAATTAAAGAAAAAATTGGGTTAGACCATATAGATACTATAAATTTATTAAAAAAATTAATATCTGATAAAAGAGTAATTAAATTAGTTTCAAAAGATTATAGCAAATTTTTCAGTCTAAAATTATTGAATAAGACAATTATGGATTATTTGGAAAAAAATGAAAGAATTTATATTAAGACTATAAATGAAAATTTTAATTTACCGCCTCAAACTCTTGTGAATCATATAGAAGAATTAATTAAAAGAGATAATTTAAGAGTTATAATTACTTGGGACAAATCTGAGATTATTAATGAGGAAAAAATATTATTTATTTTAATGGAAATTCTAAAAAAATCAAAAAAATCTCTTTTGAGTGAAGTTGTAAAAACTACAAAAATTAATGCTAAAGATTTAGTTAGATTAATTAAATATATGCTCGAATTTGGTCTAATACAAGGAATATTAACAAATAAAGAATTTACCCTTCAATAGATAAGATTTACGAAAAGTAAAAGGTTTATGTAAGCATGGAAACAAGTAGAAAATATCCATCTCGTCCAATAGGAGGAGTTGGAACGGTCTTAATTAGAGATGGAAAAATATTATTAATAGAAAGAGCCGCAGAGCCAGATAAAGGTCTTTGGTCGATTCCTGGAGGTCTTATTGAAAATGGAGAAACTGCCGAAAATGCAGCAATCAGGGAAGTTTATGAGGAAACTGGTATAAAAGTAGAAACGGTTGAATTTGTTGATGCTGTAACCAAAGTTATTTGGGATGAGGAAGACCAAGTTTTGTATCATTTTGCAATTTTTGATTATAAGAGTTCATCATTTAAAGGGGAAGCTAAAGCTCAAGATGATGCTTTAAATGCTAAATGGGTTAAATTTGAAGATGTTCCAAAATATCCCATGCCATATACTCTAAAGGAATTATTTAGATATATGAAAATAGGAACATGGGATTAATATTCTGGAACAAAAAAGAAACTTCTTTTATAGCTTTTATTTAAATTTAGGATCAGCTTATAAAGGGAAATTGAAAAATAAAATTAGTCAAGAGAAGTTAACATTTCTTCTATAAGTAATTTTGTTTTTACTCCCTCTTCTTCACTCATTACTTCAATTGCATAACCTGCATGAACAATTACGTATTGTCCAACTTCGACCTTTTCTAATAGGTTAATTAATACTTTTTTAATTATGCCTCCAAAATCTACCTTAGCATATTCTCCCTCAATTTCTAAAACTTTAGCTGGAATTGCTAAACACATAATTTCAACATCACAATTTTATTTCTGCAATATTTAATCTGTATATTTCTAAATAAAAACTTGAAAAAAACTTTATAATAATTTTCCTTGTATTGATAGTGAACTTTTATGCCAGATCATTCATTTGACATCTCAGATTTTCATTACATTGATTCACATGTGCATTTTTTCCCCGAACGTCTATTTCAAGCTATTTGGGATTATTGGAAACAAGAAATTATGGCAATTTTTCCAACATGGCACAATAAGTATGAGTGGACTAATAATGAATTGGTAGAATTTTTAAAAAATAATAAAATTGAACGTTATACAACACTAAATTATGCTCATAAAAAAGGGATTGCCGAAGGACTAAATGAGTGGACTCACAATTTTTGCCAAAGAAATCCCGTATCTATTCCATTTGGAACCGCTCATCCAGATGATGACAATTTACTTGATTATTCTCAGAAAGCTTTAAGCGAATATAATTTTTTAGGATTCAAATTTCAATTAATGGTGACTGATTTTTACATACATGATAATCGATTAATACCCTTATATAAGTTATTTCAAGATTTGGACAAAATTTTGTATGTACATGCAGGAACAGCCCCTAGTGTTAACCAACGGATTGCACCAGGAGCAACAGTTGGCGTGAAATATTTTTTAAAGTATTTAAAACAATTTCCAGATAATAAAGTTGTCGTTGCTCATATGGGAGGATATGAATTTGAAGAGTTCTTTAAAATAGTAGAACGTTTTCCAAACATATATCTTGATACCACTATGATTTTTATACCACAGAAAGTTCATGTTTTTCCCGAAGAAGATGATCCTGCTCGAATTGTTTGTGAAGACCGATTGTTATCGTTTATAGAACAGAATTATGATAAAATTTTGTTCGGGAGTGATTTTCCTAACATTCCTTATGATTATAATGAATCGATTAATGGTCTTTTAGATTTAAATTTATCTAAAAAGGTGTATGAGAGCATATTTTATGAAAATGCGAAAAAATTATTTAACTTAAGAGGATTCTGAAAAATGTTTTCTTCATTTTACGTAAAGATTTTTGAAATTAGGTTATTTTTCCTTTTTTTTAAAAAGATATCGGATTAAATTTAAAATGGATTTTTAGTACCGTAAATTAGACTAATTCATTAGTTATGTTATGTGTTTGATGGTGACTTGCTTTTGAATGAAGAAGAATTTAAGGAATTCGATTCTTATTTTAAACCACGAACAGTAGCTTTAATTGGTGTCTCGAAAAAAAATGATTACTTTTGGCTACAAAATTTTGTATTAGCTGGTTTTCCAGGAAAAGTGTTCCCGATTAATCCGAAAGGCCCAAAAGCCACTCATGGAATTCCTTTTTATAAATCAATATTAGATGTTTCTGACCCTATAGATTACGCAGTAATTTCGGTTCCTGCGCCGCGAGTTCCGCAAGTTCTAAAGGAATGTATCGAAAAAAAAGTAAAATTAGTGACTATTTTCACATCAGGTTTCTCTGAAACTGGAAAAAATGAATGTACTCTACTTGAAAATAAGTTAATTTCGATTCTCCAAAATCAAAAAAACAATCCTCCTTTACGCGTTATCGGTCCTAATTGTATGGGTATTTATTGTCCTAAATCTCGAGTCTCTTTTAGACAAGATTTATCGCTTCGAGCAGGAAATATTGGATTTTTAGCCCAATCAGGGGGATTAGCCCAAAATTTAGCCTATAAATTAAAAGACTTAAAAATTGGTATAAGTAAAATTATTAGTTTTGGAAATCAAATAGATTTGACGTGTACAGATTTTCTTGAATATCTAACACATGACAAAACAACTAAAATTATTTGTG
>JABXJV010000333.1 GCA_013375355.1 Candidatus Helarchaeota archaeon | reverse complement strand
TCTATACCCATAACTGAAACAAAAGTCCCCCTCTCAACAAAAATATATCAGACTATTTCAAGACGTTTATCATGGAAGATAAGGTTTGCGATGGGGATTGTAGTAGTAATAATTTTCAGTATTCTTGTCTTTTATCCAGGTCAAGAAAAGAAAGAATATGACCAGCAAATTTATACCACAGAAGAAATCGAAAAGGCTAAAAAGGATGTTGAATTAGCATTGGGTTATTTCCATTATTATGTAGCGAAGACCGAACAGGTTATTGAAAATCAAATTATAACAAATTCTTTAATTAAACCGTTTACAATTATAAAAAAGACACTTAAACCGTCATTAAACGGAGGATAAATCATGAAAAAATTAATTCTTTTATTTATCTTTTCCACTTTTATCGGCTACAATATACCCTATTCATCAGCACAGGAACAAAAGGATTATAAGGAAATTCCAGGATATATTGATTTTGACAATCTTGATTTCTTTAAAGATAAAGAAAAAAAAGTGGAAGTTTCTATCAAAGCACCCCTTTTGAAATTTGCTTCTAAAATAACTGACAAAGAAAATCCAGAAGTATCAAAATTAATAGAAAACCTGGAATTAATCAAAGTAGATGTTTATCCAATAGATACAACAGAAACCGACGAGGTCAAATCCATCGTTAACAGAATATCAAAGGAATTAGAATCAAAAGACTGGGAAAGAATGGTTCGGGTTAAAGAGAAAAATGAACAGGTCGAGATTTTTACCAAGTTCGCCAATGACCAACTATCAGGCTTTGTTGTAATGGCTGTAAGCAAAAAAGAGGCAGTTTTTGTAAATATTATTGGTAATATCGACCCTGCTCAACTTGGAAAATTAGGTGGTAAATTCAACATCCCTAAATTAGATGATAGAATATTTGAAACCAAAAAGAAATAAAGGATAAAAAAATGAGAAAATCACTTGCTGTTTTATGGGTGAGCGGGATTTTTATCCTTTTGTGCAGTGGATGTATGACCTCAAACGACTTTAACTATGTGGAGAAATCAATTGAAAACGAGATTTATCCTGCAACCATGAAAACCAATTTTAAATTGAGCCTCGGTCCGGTTATGCTTTCTCCTCTTAAAACAATTGTTAATTTAACAGACAGAAAGGATAAAGCAAGCCCCTATTTAGATGAAATCAGTAATGTTCAGTTCGGCGTTTATAAAATAGATAAGACTAACAAGTCGCCTAAATTAAAAATCCCTCCAATTGTAGAAGAGAAATTAAATAAATCAGGATGGGAAATTTTTATCCGCGTCAGAGAAAAAAATGAGATGGTCGAATTTTACTATCGCCAGATAAGTAAAGATATTATCGGCATATACGCTATTGTCCTGAATGCTGATAATCTCGTAATCGCTGAAATGAGAGGAAGATTAGCCCGAATTATAGAAAAAGCCGTTCAGGAACATGGTTTTCCCTTAAAGGACATATTTTAAAATTATTTAATACCAGAACTTTGGCAAATTTATTAATTATTGTTTTAATCGAAATAATAAATGA
>JABXJV010000332.1 GCA_013375355.1 Candidatus Helarchaeota archaeon | reverse complement strand
GTAAAAAAGGTTGATGCAGTTGCTAGAGAAATGATTAAAAAAGCAGGATATGAATTTATACATTCTTTAGGTCATGGCGTTGGATTGGATGTTCATGAAAGTCCGGTTTTATCATTTAAAAGTAAAAATAAGCTGATAGAAAACAGTGTCGTTACTATTGAGCCAGGAGTTTATATTCCTGGTTTTGGAGGGGTCAGAATAGAAGATATATATCATGTCTTAAAAGATAAAGTAGTAAATTTGACAAAATCAGAACAAAAAATTTGTATTTGATATATATTTTTATTTTTGATTTTGTGAAAAGCTTCTTTTATTTGCCATATCTACGGGATCTTTTTTGGAATAGCCGAACAGCACGCCATAAATCAATCTTACGAATGCTTGGCCAATATATCTCTAAAAAGATTAATTCGGAATAAGCACTTTGCCATAATAAGAAACCAGATAGTCGTTCTTCGCCACTTGTTCGGATAACTACATCGGGATCTGGTAGCCCTGACGTGTATAGATTTTGTTCGATGGCTTTTTCATCAATATTTTCTATCATGAGTTCACCACTCTTCACTTTCTCAGCGATTTTTCGAACACAGTCAACTATTTCATCTCGTCCGCCATAACTTATTGCTATATTTAGCTGATAATCATTATACTTTTCAGTTTTCTTTTCAGCGTCCTTAATGATCTCTTGCAAATCCTTAGGCAATTCGTGGAGACGCCCTATTGCTTTAACCTTTACCCTATACTTGTGGATAAGCGGATGTGTCATGAGCTCGTGGAATTTTTCCTTTGCAATTTCCATGATCTTTTCAACTTCCTTTTCAGGTCGGTTAAAATTCTCTGTTGAAAAAGCATATAAAGTAACCACTCTGATTCCAAGCTCATAGCAAAAAGCTAAAACTTGTTCAATTTTTTGTGCTCCGACCTTATGACCGTACCATGGGGGCAAATCTCTTTCCTGAGCATATCTACGATTGCCATCTAAAATTATGCCAATATGCTCAGGCATTTTTTGGTTTTTAATTTGTGTCCACAGCTTTTTTTTGTAGGCCCAATAAAAAGGTTTTATTAAAAAGTCTGCTATGTTTTTCAAAAACCTAATAACGGAGTCTTTTTTCGCCAAATTTGGACCTCATTAGTAGAAATTAAAGCTTATTTTAATTAACTTCAACATTACTTATATAATTAGATATTTTTAATTTTCGCAATGTTTTTTTAATATATTATTGTTATTGTGCTGATTTTAAGATATTATGAATTATTTTTCTGATTAAATGTGATATTATCTAGATATTGACCCAGATATTGACGTGGATATTCATAATAAATTAATTGGATAGTATATCTTTATTTTTTTGGTGGATCCATCGTGGTGAAAATCGTCAATTACAGCAATAATACTTTTAATTCAAAATATGCGAGTTCATTATCTGCACCACGATTTTTTAAGAAAATTGCAAGTATCCAATTTCGTCCGAGTTCACAGAAAGTTTTATCTAATTTTACAAAGATACAAAAGTCAATTCCACAAAAAACTGAAATAATTTCCACAAGAGACCTCTATTCATTACTTGAAATTCTTTCTCAGACGATATCTCTTAGACATGGTCATAATTCAGTAGAAATTAAAGATGTAAAAACTGCAATTACCTTTTATTATCATCTTTCTCATTGCCCAGCAATTTCTCCTATAATAAATGGAGATTTTTCTGTCTTATTCAAAACAAATTCTCAAGATAAGGATAATTCTATTAAAAAATTAGAAATCAGTACGCCAGCCACACAACAATTAGAGTTAGTAAAAGATAAATTCAATAAAATGCTGGAAGAAAAATCAAACGAATTAATAAAACAATTAAATTCCTGTATGTTACTTCTTTCAGGTTTCAAAGCTAAAAATAATAAAATAACTAGAAAGGATATTGATGAAAGTTATAAATTATTAAGAGTTTTACTTTTAAGGACACCAATTTTAGAATTTGACACAATTTATGATTATTTTAGGCTGATTAATTCAGACATCTATAAGAAAATGAATTTAATCAGAATAACAGAAGAAGGATTAGTAAATTTAAAAAATATAATTCATCTCTTTGCAGACCATAAAAATTCTAAATCTAAGATATTCCCAAATGAAAAATTGTTAAAATTAGGAGTAAATAAATTCCCAATATCAACACTAATTAAAAATATTGCACAGATTTATGGACTAAAAAATAATATTTTTGCTATTGATAGTGAGCATCTCAAAAAAGTAATTAATATTTATGAACAAATACTGAAAAGATTTCAGTTTTATAAGCCACATCAAGAAGTTACAAAAGAAAAACTATTAGAAATTTATTCTAAAAAATTCAATTTGCAAATTTCACCTAAGACTCAGAACTTTTTATTCAGATTTAGACGAAATTTCACGATTTCTATGAATGAATTAGTTGGTCGCAAAGAAATGTTGTTTAATTTTTCGGCGTTAACTTCACAAATGTTCACTTCTATAGTAGTCATCAGTGCATTATGCGCCAGCCGATTTAATCATGAGGAGATTCTTCTAGAAGATATTAAACATGCCATAAGAATTTATACATCTTTATTATTAGATTTTGATTTAAAGGATAAACTTTTTTAACCTTTAATAAATTTCAAAAAAATCTTCCCCACCTGATAAAATCCTTGAAATTTCAGCGTATAACTCTTCAACACCCTCACCATTAATTCCAGATACGGGTATTAATTCGTGCATTGTCCCCAGCTCTGATAAAGTTTGAAATAATTTGATACTCATTTCTCTCTTTAATCCCTTAGTTCTTTTATTTAATTCTTCTTCCAACGAATATTGATCTTGAGACCAATTTAGAAAATTTTGAAGTTCGTTATCCGTTAATAGATCTACCTTTGATAAGACCTGAATTTGTGGGATTAAAAATCGATATTGAATATTAGCACCTAACAGAAGTGTAGATATATAACCTGATGGAGTTCTACAAAGACTTGGATCCATTAAATAAATTAAAACACTTTTTTCTGGATTTAATGAAGAAACAAATAAATTTCCAGAACTTCGAAAGGCAAATAATTCAATTTGACCTGGTGTATCTATAACAACATGATCTGGTCGAAAATCTTCTATTTCCGTCTTTAATTCATCGATACGTGTACATAACATATCAATAGACGCAATAAGTGCCCCATTAGGACCTAAATTATATTTAGTCATGATTTCTTCTATATTAACATAATCACGACAATCAACATCTGGTGAATAAGGTAACCATTTAACTCCAGGATCGAGGTTAACCGATATGATGCTTACTTCATCAGTATTTTCACGGAACCAATTCACAAAAAAACTTGCTAATGTCGATTTTCCACTACCTGCTGTGCCAATAAAATACGAATAAATAGTCAAATTTCATCCTCCATATAACACATTCCACCTTCTTTTTCAATATATTTCCTTAGTAGCTCTATTGCTTGTTCTACATTTTTAGTAGCAATTTCAGGGGGCCCTAGACAAGACACATGAAACTCAATTATTATTTTTTTATAAGGTGCTTTAACTAAAGTTTTAATCCAAATTTGTGGCGATTTAGTAGTAAGTGAAACCTGTGAATTAGCTTCCAGTTCTGTATTAATTTCATTCATAACCTTATCTACCACATGAGTAATTTCGGATTCAATAAATCCAGTCGAAAAAACACTATTTTCCACAAAATTTACATCTCCAATTTTCTTTTGGATTAATTTAGTTACTTTTTTTCGAAAAATACTTTTTAATTCGGCCGGTACGCCAGGTAGACAGATAATTTGGGTATCTTTGTTTTCAATTAAAGCACCAGGCGCTGCCCCAACTGGATTGTATAAAATTGTTGAGTTTTCTGGGACGAATGCCATTTTTTTTCTATATTTATTTAAGCTACCATCTTTTATTATGCCTGCTTTTTGAGCAAAATCATATTTTTCTTCAATATATTTTAATGCTTCAGAATTTAGTTTTAAAGGAATGCCTAATGCATCGGATACCGCTTGATATGTCATATCATCGAATGTAGATCCTAAACCCCCTGAAGTAATAATAAAATCTGGTTTTCGAGTTAATGACTCTTTAATAGTTTCAGAGATTATTTTTAATTCATCTGGAACTACAATAATCCTTGTAATTTTACCCCCTAATTTTGTAATTCGTTTTGCTAACCATTTTGAATTAGTGTTTAATATTTTTCCATTTATTAATTCATTACCTGTAAAAATTAATTCAAAATTAGTTCTTTTCAATCTTCGCGAACCTACTTTCTATGATAACTTTCAAAGTAATATTCTACAAATAATAATAAAATAATGTGTAGTGGAGTCTAATAAAAAAAGACTATAAAAAAAGAATTTGAGGTCAATATTATATAGATTTTTACTTTCTTTTCCTTAATTCTGCAGCTGTAGCTTTAAATCCTTCAGCGATTTCTTTTTCGCCTAATTCCATTGATAATTTGGAAGCCTCTTCATAATGTCTCGCAGCTACTTGATAATTTCCGTCTGCGGAAGCCGCTTCGGCATCAATAATTGCTTTTCTGCGAGCTTCTTCTAGACTTGCTCTTTTACCTTCGAGTTCGGCTTTTTTGGCTAACTTATCTGCTTCAGCTTTGAAGGCTTTACTCCTATCGATTTCTCCCATTTCCTTCGCGTATTTAGCAGCAATATTATAATATTTGCTACCATCATCCCATCTTTCTTCACCTTTAGCAACTTCTGCTATTTCTAGAGCTTCCTTCAATTGTGCGTTGAATTTTTCAATTCTATCAGCAGCTACAATACGCTGTTTTTCAATTTTAGATCGCTTTCTTAGATCTGCTTCGCGTCTTTTTGCTTCTTTTGCCTTGTTGGAAAAATCTCTCGCTTTCTCTTTTTCACCAATTTCTAGAGATAATTGGCTTGCTAATTTATAATGTCGTGATGCATCAAGAAGACGTCCATCGTCTTCAGCTAGTGCAGCTTCATCCAAGATTTTTTTCCTCTCTGCTTCTAAAGTAGACCTGCGGGAGGCCATTTCTTTTCTCATTTTCTCCTCTAAATCTTTACGATGCTCTATTTTAAGTTTCTTTTTCAACTCGGCAGTTTTGCCTTTTAACGCATGTGCACGAACTGCATACTCAGCTGCTCGGTCTTCATCTGCCAGCTCAACACTTATCAGTGCAGCTTTTTGCCAAAGGCGTGAAGCTTCTGTGAATCGACCGCTTTTATAAGCTTTTTCAGCATGAGTAACTATAGCCCTCCGGACTATTCTTTTCCTTTCTTTGGTTTTTCTTTTCTTTACACCTTCAAATCTTATACGTTTGAAACCATAGTATGGAATTAGAATCGCAGTTAGCATGGCTCCAGGTAAATAAATAACCAATAGTATAACTGGAGCAGATAAAAGGTTTATAACACTATATAAAATGCCCACTAAATCATTTTTATTTATAAAAGTATTCCATAAGAATAGTGCTTGTTCTTTATCAGATAATTCGCTAAATAATAATAAAGTCTCGATGTTGTCTATCGTTGTGCCAGCACGAACAGTATTCATAAAACCCTTGATCCATTCAAATAACCCTGTAGTCCTAAAAGGGTTTAAAACCAAAAATACAATTAATAATAAGGCAATTACTCCACCTGCTAGAAAAAGTGCAGTGTAGTTGTAAACCTTTTCTAAATCACGCTCAAGAGGTGGTAATTTAAGAATCTTCTCGATTTTGTTGACACTATTTTTAGCTCCTTTAGTTCTAACCTTGCCCATATATTTTGCCCATGTCGCATGATTGAATCTTCCAGAGGAAAATTTCATTAGATTTTCACTCGTTCCTTCAATCTTCATATTACTCTTAGCAGCTTCACCACGCGTTATAGTTGCTTCGCCTTCTTTGAAAGTAATAGTACAACTTCCAATATCCCAGACTTTAACTACAGCAGTTAACTCTTCCCAACTAAAAACTTCGGAAGCAATCTCTGGTTCCATTAAACGTAGTGTAATTACTGCTCTTAATGCTTTTGCGACACGATCTAACAATTCATCTCGTTTTTCTTTCTCTTTTGTCCTACATTCGTCAGCCCTTAAAGTAAATTCTTTTGCTCTATCAGTCTCTCCTGCGTCTTTAGAGAGTTCAGCACATCTTAGGAAAACACCTGACGCATCAAGATATTCTTCCCTTTCTAAAAAGGCATCTGCTTTCTTTAATAAATGTCCTCTTTTCTTTCTTATTTTTACCCGCCGCTTCTCTTCACGAAATTCTTTTCTCAATTCGGGTTCTTTTTCACGAATATCACGAGCTTGGGCAGTAAAACCAGTTGCAACTTGCTTTTCACCGAGATCTAAGCTGAATTTAGCTGCATCTTCATAAGACTTTGCAGCTTTTGAAAACTTTCCTTTTTCCAAGGCTTCTTCAGCAATTGTTAAAGATTTTGCACGTTGGTCTTCAAGATCAATTCGTAAACGCTCCATTTCAGCTCTAGCACGTTCTTCTTCTTCACGCCGTCGGATATCCTCATAAATTTCACGCATTTCTTTAGAACGTTCTAAAAATATTTCTGCACGTTCCTCTTGTGCCATCACGCTAGACATTGCAGAAGCTTGTTCATAAAGTTCGCTTGCTGAGAGATAATCCTCCCTAGCCACGGCTTCTTCTGCTCTTCGAAGTATTTCACGTCTTTGGACTTCAAGAGTTTTTACTTTTTTCTCGAATTCAAATCTACGGGTTAACTCTGCTTTTTTTTCTGTTGTTTCTTTTGCTCTGGTTTGATATTCATCGGCTACCTCAGCTTCTCCAAGTTCGGTACTTATTTGTGCAATTTTTTTGAATTTATCTATCGCGGCATCAAATTTTCCCTGTGCCATATCTAATTCAGCTTGTTCCATAAGAGAATCTCTTTGAACATCCAATTCCTCTTTTCTTTTTTCAAGTTCAGCAGCTTTAATAGATACAGTTTCTTTTTGTCGAAGTTCTTTAGTTTTATCTTCAAAAATGCGGACTCGGTCTTTTTCTCCTAACTCTTCACTAATTCTGGCTAATTGTGTGTAAATTCGGATAGCTTCCGAAAAATTTCCATTAGATTCATGTTCTTCGGCATTTTTTACCAGATTTTTTCTTGTTTCTTCAAGTTCCTTACGTCGTTTTTCAAGTTCTTTCCTTTTTTCCTCTTCAGATTTTTCTGGTTCAGGTTCCTCATCTTTAGGTGTTTTAGTTTCAGGTTCAGGTGTTTTAGTCTCAGGTTCAGGTTCTTCATTTTCTGGTTTTTCCTCTCCAGGATCGCTCATATTTAAAGTCCACCACGTTAATTTTATAATAATAATGATTAATCTTCAAAAAATCTACAATTTTAAAATTAACTTTATTATGTATTTAACTATTTTTATTTTAAATAGTTATGAATTTCTTATTATTAGTTCATAAAATTTCAAATTTCATTTAATAAACCTTTCTAGTGAGAATAAAAAGAATTTTTACAGTTAAATTAGCATTATTGATTCTGTATTATAAGAGAAATTAGGACAAATTTCAAAGATTATTTTTTAAAAGACTTATTAAGGGTTTTCTTTAATCTTTTCAAGTCCACTTTTGGAAAAAAGAATTCCATCAATGCTTAAAATTGAATTTACAAATTCTGTGGCATATTTTAAAACAGAAATTTTATTAAATAAGGGTTCAATAATGTCACAATTAATTGTATTATCAATTTTTAGAGTATTTGAGTTTATTCCTTTCCACATTTCACCTTGAGAGTGTTGATAACGTAACTCTGCAAGCGTATCAATTGGGTCTAATCCAAAATTTTTAGCTAAAATATTAGGGATTATTTCTAAAGCATCTCCATATTCTTTTACTGCCAATTGTTCTTTTCCTTCTATAGTTTTGGCAAATTCTTTAATTGTATATGCAATTTCCATCTCAATCGATCCTCCACCACCAACAATTCCCTGAGATCCATTCTTAAAAACTTGAACAACAGATAGAATAGCATTTTTTAATAAGCGTTCAACTTCTTCACATACATACCATGATCCCCCTCTAATCAATATACTGATAGATTTGGGATCTTTGCACCCCTCTATAAATACAAATTTTTTATTTCCAACTATTTTTTCTTGAACTGTCTCAGCAAAACCAAGATCTTCTGATGTCAAATCTTCCACATTACCAATTATATTTGCTCCACAAGCTTTGCTTAACATTTTAAATTGTTCTGGCTTTGCCCTTCGAATTCCTAAAATACCTTGCTCGACTAGCCTAGATATTATAATTTTATCAATTCCTTTTTCTGTTATAACCACATTAGTTCCAGAGTTGGCAATCGCAATAAATTTCTTTTGAAGTAATTTATTTTGTGCAAAATTCATTTCTGAGAGTGATTCGGGGTCCAATATATTTATTTCTACTTTTAAATCTTCTTCAGTAGGTTTTTCAAAATATAATTTCTCATTTATTAAAGCAATTTTAGCATTTTTTACAAATTTTGGCATTTTTGGATTTAATATTTCCTTAGATATTAATACCCCTTTCATTATTTGTGAATCTAATATTCCTCCACCATCCACTTTTTCAAATTGAATATTATCATCGATACTAATTTCAATATAATTAGATTTTTCAACAATAATGTTTTGAATTGCTTGGACTGCAATAACGGATAAATGTTCAATTACTTTATCTGAAAACTTTCCATTCAACGCATTCGTAGCAATTTTTTTTAATAGATCTTTATTATCTCTATCAATTGGAATGGTTATAGTCTTTAATTTCTTAATAGATCTTTCTAGAGCTTGATTATATCCAGAAATTATTTGTCGGGGGTGTATATTTTTTTGAATTAAATTTAATCCTCGCTTTAGGAGTTCACCAATAATAATTAGAGTTGTCTTTAACCCATCTCCTACGTGATTTACAAATGATTTCCCTAGTTGAATAACAGAATCGGTCGCTGGATGAGAAATATCGAGATTTTTCAAAATTGTCAACCCATCATTTGAGATAATCACGGTACCATATTTTTCGATGATCATTTTTCGCATTCCAAAGGGTCCAAGGGATGATTTTACAAGTTCAGTTACAGCAAGAATTGCATTAATAACGTTATTTTGAGCATCTTTATCGTACTGAATTATTGAATCCTTGAAAATTCGCTGTTTTTCCATTTCCAAATACCAATTTATTTAAAATATCATTATTATTCAATTTTTCACAAAATTAATAAAATAACTTAAAAAATAATAATTAATCTCTAATGGATTCTAATAACGAATTCCTATTTATAATTAAGAAAAAAGTATTTGATAAAGAGAATATTAAAAGGTGAAAAGTTATGGATTTGTTTTTAAAAGGAAAAGTTGCATTTGTAACAGGTGGCGCATCTGGAATTGGAAGACAATGTTGCCTCCAATTTGCAGAAGAAGGAGCAAATGTTGTAATCGCAGATAAGCAATATGAAAAGGCAAAAGAAGTTGCTGAAGAATGTAAAAAATTAGGAGTAGAGGCAATAGCACCTCCTTGTGATGTTAGAAAATTAGACGAAGCTTCAGCTGCAGTAAAGGCAACCTTAGATAAATTTGGTAAAATTGATATTTTTGTCGCTTGTGCGGGAGTCTTACAAGATTCGATGGTTCATAAAATGACTGTAGAACAATGGGATGAAGTATTAAATGTTCATTTAAAGGGACATTGGTGGCTAGCTCATGAAATCATTCCACATATGAAAGCAGCCAAATATGGAAGAATAGTTTTCATTGCTTCAACAGCTCTTAGGGGCACACGAGGACAATCAAATTACGCTTCAGCAAAAGCAGCCATGGTCGGCTTAGTAAAAACCTTAGCTTATGAATTAGGTTACTTAGGAATTACTGCAAATATTATTGGTCCAGGACTTGTGCATACTCCTTTAACCGATGCTTTCATTAAGAATGAAAAAGCTAGTAAGCCCATGATTGATTCAATTCTATTAAAAAGGCGTGAAGATATTGGACCACATTTTGCACTTACACAAGATATTGCAAATGCAGTGTTGTTCTTCTCATCTGACCGAGCATCCTATATAACTGGAGAAGTCTTGTTAGTTGCTGGCGGAAGAATGATGTAAAAATATTTTCTATCCTCTTTTTTTAAATTTCTATTATTAAAAAACTCCTGTTTTCATTCAATTGCTTTGTTTTTATTTATACCAAAATTAAAATAGCTTATTGATAATCTTTTAGTTCATGGATATTTATCTTCTCATTTTACTAATTTGTTTTAGTATTATTATTGGAATTGACATTGGTCTAATGGGGCAGAGTGGCTCTGTTGTCATCATTCCCTTTTTATTTTCCTTTTTTGGCTTCACGATGTTAAAAGCAATGGGCACAAGCATAGTTGTTGATTTTCTATGTGCAGCTATAGCGATTGCTATATATTTAATACATAGAAAGGATAATGAATTGGATTTAAAACTTGGTTTAATATTGGGAGGAATTGCATTTGGGATTTCTTTTATAGGAAGTTTTCTTGCATTTACAGTGATTTTTGCTAGTTCTAATGTTTTTCCAATTTTATTTGCCCTATTCCAGATTGCTGTTGGTATTTCTTTAATTAGAAATGCAACAAAATCTAGAGATGTAGATAAACCACGTGTATCTGAAAAGGTTATGGAAAGGATCGATAATCTTCCTAATCATATGAAATTAATTATTGTAGGTTTTTTTGCATGTATAGGGGGATTGAATGGAGGTTTTTTTGCAGGACCAGGAGGTTTCTTAATGACAGTCATTTTAATGATTTTTTTTCGATATGAAATACATAAAGCGGTAGGTACAGGAATCTTATTTATGACATTAACTGCCCTTGGTCCTTCTATATTTTATTCTCTCATTGCTCCAGCTTTATTTCCTACGACTATTTCATTTTCTTGGGATACTTTAATTTCAATACGTACAAATATATATGTAGATTTTAATTTAGTATTAATAATTGGGTCTTTTGCAGTTATGGGCTCCTTATTTAGCTCTATAAAGGCCCAAAAATTATCAGAAAAGAATTTAAAAATCATATTAGGTGTAAT
>JABXJV010000331.1 GCA_013375355.1 Candidatus Helarchaeota archaeon | reverse complement strand
TTCATAAACTGGACAGTAATTAACACACCCCCCACAATTTACACAATAGTCAATTTCTTTAAATTCTGATGAAGCAATAAATTTTCGTCTGTTATCGAGCAATATAACATGGACTTCACTTGGACCATGCATTCCTTCCACGATTTCAAATGCAATGTCCCCTGTTCTGGATGGACCCATAATAAACGAGATATAATTCCCACTGACAACTCCCATACCATAATAAGCTGCCGCTTTAGCAACCTTAATAGCTTCCTCCCCATTTTCAACAATTTTATCAATTCCAGTAATAACAATATGTTTTTTAGGTAAGCTTGTGACTAATCGTTGATTTCCTTCATTCTCAATTAAACAAATGAAGCCTTCTTCCGCAGTTATTGCATTAGCTCCAGAAATTCCTACTTTGGCTTTTAAAATTAAATTTCTTAATTGTTTACCAGCAATATTTGCTAATTCTTTTGTCGAAATATCCTCTCGTGCCTTAAATAATTCAATAACTTTCTTTTTAGGGATATGTAAACTCGGAATAAGAGGATGTGTGGAGGTGGATTTAGCTAATTGTACAATTCTATCCCCCAAATCGGTCTCAACAACTTCATATCCCCATTTTTCTAAATTTTCGGTTAATTCAATTTCTTTGCCAGTATTTAATTTGGATTTTACAACAATTTCACCTTCTAATAAAGGTCTTAATATTTTAAGAGCCTCCTCTTTATTAGTGGCGAAATATACCTTACATCCATTTTGTTCTAATTGTTTTATTGTTCTTGAGAGAAGATTTTCTAAATTTTTTATGTTTTTTTCTTTAATTTTTTTATATTCTCTTTGAAGTTTCTTTGAATCAATATTAGAGTTAAAATGTTTATCTCTTATATATTTTAAAGCATTTGTTCTTGCCTCATTTTCTTCTGTTTTTTCAAAAGCAGCATTAATTTTTGATTTTAAATGATGATATTTTTTTTCCAAATTTATTTCACGAAATTATAATTTGAAGTAGTATAGCATTATTAATCTATAAAATATAAAGAAAAATTGATCTTATATTGAATTAGATAACTCTTATACTTTTTTTTCTTTGTTCAATATAGCAAGGTTCGCACAAATAATTTTCTGAATTGAATTTTTTGAAATAAGGACTGCAATTTAAGCAAATTATTTTTTTACATTTACTACATTCTTTTAAATTAAGTTCACCACAAGATGGACAAGGTTTACCAAGCTCTAAATTAAATTCATCTTCCACTGTTCAAACCTTTCTCTCTTTAATTTCTAAATTTTTTATTTGTCTTAATATATTGAATTTTTGTATAAATTTTTAATTATTCATTATCAACATTTATCAAATTATAGATGTGATATAATTTCTAATTAATATTGTAAAATAAAAGGGGAATTTGTCTAAAATGATAAAAAAAATTAAATCAGAAAGGCTAAGATAATCAGATTCAGCCTTGGACTAATAACATCATGACTCACATAATTACCCACTGAATTAATAGTCTTTGAATAAACCTCTTTATCATCAATCAATATTCGCAATGTTAGAAATCCAGAAGAATCTAAAATGAACAATGTTTGCGCCGTTAATCCTTTATCACTATAAATTTGATTATTACTACCCGTAACAAAATCATATGAACCATCAATCGAATAATACCCCGACCAAGATGCATCGGATGTTATTTCGACTGTAAAATCTACGGGTATGAGAGATAAAAGTATTAAGTTGAATTTTAAGTTTTCTTTTTGTTGATATTTATAAATTGCTGTTCCACCAATAACTCCAGCAATTATCGCTGCTGGAACGACTGTACTCACAATTATAAGGGCAATATATTTACCTTCCATTTCTATTAGACCCTCATTTAGTTCCAAAAATTAAAATATAAAAGTTTCTTAGTAAAATATACACGAATTGATTATTTAAATATGATGTCAAGGAAAAAGATAGAACATTTTTTCCAAAACTAAGAAAAAAAATTTAATTGTCAACCAGAGATTAAGACTTCAAATTTAATACATTTATTACAAATTTTCTTAATTATTAAAAAATAGATTCTACTTTCAAATATTAAAAAAATTAAACTTATATCGTAATTTCAGTGATAATAATGAAAGCATTTGATTCTTTTGATCTAAAATTCAAATGTTTTGATTTTCCAAAAGATCAACAAATTAAAGTTATTTTAGTAAAAGGTGATTGGCGGATTGGGAAAGTAAAAGGATTGGTACGTAAAGCTTATCGAATTAATCCTTCATATACTATTGAATTAACCCTTAAGGGAGAAATCTTACCTAATGATAAATTAGTTGACGGTTTGGATTTTAACCCCGAACAAGATTCAATTAAAGTTATGGTATCAAATCCTAACAAAATTTAATCATTTTATTTGGTTTTTAAAATGCTTAAAAATTATTCAAAAAATCTACAAAAAAAATTTAAAGAATTAGGAATAAATCAGGGAGATAAAATTAAGCTTATTTACGAAAAAGAAACTTTTGAAGGTATTTTGATTCCCCAAAGTGAATTAGGAGATCCTGACTGTATCGTTCTAAAAATAAAAAGTGGATATAATGTAGGGATTCGGTTTAAGAAGGATATGAAAATTGAAAAATTGCCCGAAACTTGGGAGTTAGAACATTTTGCCATTAAAAAAATTGAACAAAAAAAAGACCTTCAAAATATAACAATTTTACATACTGGAGGAACAATTGCAAGCAGACTAGATTATCGTACAGGGGGAGTTGTTTCTGCATTTACTCCAGAAGAGCTATTAACACTATTTCCAGAATTGGAACATATTGTTAATTTTAAAGCACGCTTGATTGCTAACATGTGGTCTGAAGATATTAGATTAGAACACTATCAATTAATGGCGAGAGAGATTGCCAAAGAAGTTAAAAAGGGAGTAGATGGGATAATATTAGGCCATGGTACAGATACTTTACATTTTACTGCAGCAGCTCTTAGTTTTATGCTTCAAGATCTTCCAGTACCTCTATTATTAGTTGGTGCACAACGTAGTTCTGATAGAGGGAGTAGTGATGCCGGCGTAAACCTCATCAGCGCTTCAAAATTTATAACACAAAGTGATTTTGCAGGTGTCGCAATTTGTATGCACGGCTCTCCTGAAGATAAAATTGTTTTTATTAATCCAGCGGGCAAAACGCGGAAGATGCATACATCGCGTAGAGATGCTTTTCGACCAATCAATATTTTACCATGGGCTAGAATCGATTATATTAAGGATAAGATCGAATTTTTAAGGAATGATTACGGTAAAAAAGATAAAAAAAGAAAACTTAAACTCATGGATAAATTAGAAAGAAAGGTTGGACTTGTTAAATTTTATACAGATTTCGATCCAGATATTTTAAAATTCTTTCTAGATAATGATTATAAAGGATTAATTCTCGAAGGAACAGGACTTGGTCATACTCCTGGCTATATAAAGGACGAATTTACTCAAATTCATTCTAAAATTTTTGAATATTTAGAAAACCTGATTGAAAAAAATTGCATAATAGTTATGACCTCTCAATGCCTATATGGAAGAATCAATATGAGTGTTTATGATAAGGGAAGAGATCTTCAAAGAATAGGCGTTATTCCAGGAGAGGACATGTTACCTGAGGTTGCTTTAATTAAATTGAAATGGCTACTCGGTAATTACGACTATTCAAAAGCTAAAGAACTAATCAATAAAAATTTGGTTGGGGAAATTTCTGATAGAACCCAAATTCAAGAATATTTGTATTAGGACGTATATTTATGGATTATAAAAAACTGGGCTTGATCTGTGGTATAGAAATACATCAGAGATTAGATACAAAGCATAAATTATTTTGTAAATGTAGACCCCAAATTACTGAAGAAGAAGCAATTCAAAAAATTATAAGAAAGCTTAGAGCAGTCCCGGGGGAGCTTGGAGATGTAGATCCGGCTGCATTATACGAATACTTTCGTGGTAAAACTTTTATATATGATTATTTTTCTCAAGAAAGTTGTTTAGTAGAATTAGATGAGGAGCCTCCTCATCCAGTAAATCCTGAGGCCATTGAAATCGCCTTGATGATTGCAGAGATGTTAAAATTATATATCCCTGACGAAGTACATGTTATGAGAAAAACTGTAATAGATGGTAGTAATACGAGTGGATTTCAACGAACTATGAATATAGGCATTGGAAGAGAAAATTCATTAATTAACACAAAATATGGTCCAGTTAGAATAAAAGATCTGGAATTAGAAGAAGAATCTTCCGGAATAATACAAAAAACCCGCAATAGAATGATGTTTAGATTGGATAGGCTTGGTATACCTTTGGTTGAAATTGGAACATATCCGGATATTCATCATCCAGACCAAGCAAGAGAAGTTGCAGAAACTCTAGGTATGATTTGTCGAATGACCGGAAAAGTTCAAAGAGGTTTGGGAACTATTCGACAAGATGTAAATGTTTCAGTAAAAGGTGGAGCGAGGATTGAAATAAAGGGGTTACAAGATCTGCGGTTAGTTGCAAAGTTGGTGGAAAACGAGGTGCAAAGGCAAAAAATACTATTGGAAATAAAGAATATATTGGAAGATAAGGGTTTAAAAGAAATTAAAGAACAAATTATTGATGCAACAGACCTTTTTAAGAATACCAACTCCAAATTAATAAAAAACATATTAAAGGAAAAAGGGAGAATAATTGCAACCGAATTACCCAAATTTAAAGGGCTTATGAAAAAAATTATTTGTGAAAAAAAGACCCTTGCAAAAGAATTAGTTGATTATTGCAAAGCCCATGGAGTACAAGGCTTTATACATACCGATGAAGATTTAAGTAATTACAAATTAGAAACAGAATTTGAAAATTTGAAGAAAAAAATTAAAGCTACAGATGAAGATGTAGTTCTTATAATTGCAGGAGAAGAAAATCAATCTAAGGAAGTGGCAAAAGTTCTTTTGGAGAGAGCAAGACAATGTCTTGTAGGAGTACCAGAAGAAACTAGGTTTGCACAAGATGATGGAACAACGATTTATGCTCGACCACTTCCAGGTTCAGCTAGAATGTATCCTGAAACGGACATTCAACCAGTGACTATTTCAGCCGAAATTTTAAAGAAAATAAAAGAAAATTTACCCGAAATGCCTGATGAAAAGGCTAATCGTTTTATAAAAGAATACAAATTACCTAAAGAAATGGCTACGCAAATAATACATTCACATTCTCTTTCTCAATTTGAAGAATTATTAAAAAAATATGATAAAATCAAAGCTAGTATTATAGCAAATACTCTACTTTCAGTTCCCAGTGAAATTAAGAAAAAACATAATTTAGATCCAGATTTAATTCAGCCAAGATTTTTTAATGAAGTCCTAGGACTGCTACAGAAAAATAAAATTGCCAAAGAAGGAATTACTGATGTAATTGCCGGTCTAATTAAAAACCCTAAAGTTTCTGCTTTGAAAATAGCTGAACAGAGAGATTTACTAATGCTTCCCAAAGAAAAGGTAAGAGAAATAATTAAAAAATTAATTGGTGAAAATAAAGATTTTATTGAAAAGAAGGGTAAAAAAGCATTTATGGGAATTGCAATGAAAAATCTAAAAGGAAAGGCAGATGGAAAATTAGTGAATGAAATAATAAATGAATTACTTAAATAATGAATTTTATTTCAATGCTCTAATATATTTAATAGCATTCTGTGCTGCAGTGGCTCCAGTTCCTACTGCCGTTGATATTTGTTTAACTTCACATACAACATCTCCGGCAGCATATACACCTTTAATATTAGTTTCCATTTGACTATTAACATCAAGACGATTATCTTCTGTTAGTTTTAATCCTGAACTTTGTAATAACATTGAAGAAGGCATTGTATAAACGATAAATACTCCATCTGATTCAATTTTATCGTCATTTTCTAATATTATTCCTTTTACTGATTGGGTCCCAAAGACTTCCTTTAATTTCGAATCTTCATCAATTTTAATTCCCCTTTCTTTTATTCTCTTTATCAGACTTTCTTCAACTTCAAAATTTTTCCCATTAGTGTAAATAGAAACATCTACTCCCATGCCTAAAAGTTCCAAAGCTTCTTCTCCCGTTTCTTTATCATTCCCCATTAGAATTACTTTTTTTCCCCTATATAATGGTCCATCACATGTTGCACAGTATGATAAACCACGCCCAACAAAATTTTCCTCACCCACCAGAGTTTTCCTGCGAGGACCCATACCAGTTGCAATAATTACAACCTTTGATTTGTAAACTTTATTCTTTGTGGAGACCATTTTTTCATCGGCATCTAAATAAGCACTAATAACATCTTCATCCCTTATAGTAGCACCAAGGGCTTCAGTTTGCTTTTGCATCCTATCCAATAATTCATTTCCAGATATTGGTTCTATAAAACCAGGATAATTTTCAATATTATTAGCCAAAGTTATTCTAGGAGGACTTTTTCCACTAAAAATTATAGTTTTTAAATTTGCCCTTATAGCATATATTCCTGCAGTCAATCCAGCTGGTCCTGCTCCAATGATAATAACATCATACTCTTCTTCTTCCAATACTCATATCTCCTTGTAATTAGAAAATTTTTCAGGATTAAAAATTCAAAAATTTCCTAAAGAATAACATATTAAATATAGATTTTATTATTTTTTTAATAGTTTAAAGCTGGGATTAAAATTGTCAACTTCTTTTATACAACTAGTAAAGACGGGTAATGAATATGTTGATATAATAATACCCGAAGGAATTCCTAGAAACTCGTTTGTTTTAATCAATGGAGAGCCAGGAACTGGTAAAGGTGCATTTTTATGCGAACTTGTTTATAGACGATTGGTTGGAGGCGAACCTGTAATATATTTAGCTATGGATGACTCTCCACTTTCAATTATTCAGAGATTTTATCCTTTAGGTTGGGATCTCATTCCATTTTTGAAAGAAGATAAATTAAAATTTATCGATTGCTTCAGTTATAGAATGTTAGATAAAGAAAGTCCCGTTCTCAAAATGCATATGATAAACGAGAAAGTATGGAAAGAGATTGAAGATGATATTATCCCATGTGTGCCTAAAGAGAACCTATATAATACTTTGAGTACAATTTCCTCATTCTTAAATAAATTAGATATTGCAAATAACGGAATTCTTGTTGTTGACTCATTAACTGAATTAGCAACATTACACACCCAAGAAAGGGCTCTTGAATTCGTTAAAACACTTCGTGCTCGGTTGTGTAAAGAAAGGTTAATACAAATTTTCGCGGTCAATAATATTGGAATACCCCAGCTGGAAGTATTTTCTAGCCTTCTGAATTACTTTGCAGACGGTGTTTTCGATTTCCGATTTGAACCATCTCTAATGAAAAGAGGTTTACTTATAAAACAATTTAGAGTTCGCAAACTTTCAGGCGCAGAGTCACGTAATATTTGGTTGACATGTAAAATTAAAAGAGATGAAGGTTTAATGATTCCTAAGAAAATGATAAAGGCTATTACTGAGTCTTTTGATGATATTTTGGATGGAAAAGAGATAATTAAACCAGATAAAAAAAATAAAAAGAAATCAAAAAAGAAATGAATTGAACAACTCCTACCTAAAGGAAGGAGATTCGTGCTCCCCAAGACCACCACCTTGATGCCCTGTGGACAACACCTGACAGTTCTCTGCCAGCTCTCGCAAGTTATTTTACTTCCCGTGCGAAATGTTTTTCGGGAAGGATGATCACTCATCAGTTTACTATTACTTAAAAACATATTTAAACGAAACAGATTTAATGAAAAATGAAAAAACTGAAATTATATTGCATTCATCTCCCACCTTAAGGTGGGAGCATTCTGCAAGACTTTAGGTAAAATTAAAAGTGATAACATGGAGCTTGGAGAAGACGAAAAAAGGCAACTAAAAAAAATCATTGAACAAACGGGTTATATCCCTCCAGGTCTTAAAGACCATGCAATTGCTAAAAAAATGTTATATAGAAAGGCAGGACCCGTATTATTAGTCCTACAAGATGAAAAAAAAGATAAAAAAGATTTTGAATTGATTTCAGTTAGAAAGAAAACAGGCTTATTAGGAGAGGAATTGGAGGTTCCACTAACCACTATAATCCAGCTTGGGAAAAGATCGACGTATTCCAGTTGGATTATTGAAGTAAACGATGATAAGGAGTTGATTTTTCCTTATTACCATGGTGATACTTCGAAAATGTTATTTTCACCAACATTTTTCCTTATAAAAAATAATGCATATCAAGCAAACAAAATAGGTCCATATAATGTGCCCTATGCAGGATTTCTGTTTCTATACAATCCTAAAACTACAAGAAATTATTTAGAAGCAGTAAGTGGTTCGGTTATAGCGACTATAGCAGTTATTGAGAATGTTATGGAGCGACATAATGAAAGTTATTCTCGTAAAAATCACATACTTAATTGGATTGCTTTTCTTTTTAGCAAAGATAGTAGAAACATAATAACTCAAGCTTTTAATATGCATACTTCTTTTACATCTCAATATAAAAAATATGTCGAAAGCTTAACTAAAGAGGATTAGCTAGGGTTAACTTTTTCTTTTTTTAATTGATTATTTTATTTAGTAAGAATTACGAAAGATGAATCATAAATGCATGCTTTGGGATTAACTCCAGATGACTTAGAAAATAAAGTCATTATTCGACCCCCAGTAGAAGCCTATTCTTTAATAATAGGAATTACTGAAGGTTGTTGGTGGGGCAGATGCCGTTTCTGCGGTGTATATTATAACACCAGAACTAAAGAAGTCATCCAAAGATATCGAGTTAGGCCTTTGGAAATTATATTTAAAGAATTAGAATATTATCACAAAATTTATGGAGAGTATGTTTCCAAAGTCTTTTTAGCAGGAGGCAGCGCACTTTCTGCACCTACAGACCATCTAATAAAAGTTTTAGACAAGATAAAAGAGTTATTCCCTGATGTTAAGCGAATTAGTAGTTACGCTAAAAATCTAGATATTTTAAGAAAAAGTGATGAAGAATTAAGACAAATTCATGAACATGGTCTTGATATTGTTTATATGGGTCTTGAAAGTGGTAGCAGACGAATTTTGAAGACGATGCAAAAAGGCACGACTCCTGAAAATATGATAAAGGCTGCTAAGAAGATTCTAGCTGCTGGTGTAAAGATCTCTGTATATATTGTATTGGGTTTAGGAGGAAAAAAATACTCAGAAGAACACGCTTTAGAAACAGCAAAGGTCTTAAATGAAATGCGTCCAACTATTTTTCGATTTAGAACCCTCAACATTTTACCTACTACTTTACTCTGGGAAGATTGTAACCAAGGTAAATTTGAAATAGTAGAACCCTATGGAATTTTGAAAGAACAATTGACCATTATTGAAAATTTAAATGACGACCTAGAATGTGAAGTATATAACGACCACCATTCGAACTATGAATATTGGGAATCGGGCAATATAAAGGAAGATAAACAAAAAATTATTAAATTACTTAAAGCTAGATTAAAAGATCCTGCCACAAAAAGATTAAAACATAAACATCTTTTGCATATGTAAATTAAATTTCTTCTATTCCTTTTATTACCTGATTAATGTTGATTTTGTTTAATAATTTATTAGTAGGGAGAATATTTCCTTCAGATATTGTAATAAAGCCTTCATTTTCCAATGTTTTTAAATGATTTATTACCGCTTTTCCTCTAAGGTGTTTTAATTTTTCAATATTAACTGCTCCCTCTTCCAATTCTATAATGATGCATGCAAGCGTTGCCAAAACGCTTTTTGGTAATATAGATTTAATTAAATCTTGTTCAGATAAAAAGCTATAAAATTCGTTGGGTAGTGCTAAAAAATATCGTTTTTTCGAAGGATTATATTTTAAAAACAGTGGGGATTCATTTAAAGATGTTTCAATCAAGTTTATTAAGTAAAGACTATATTCAAAATCATTAATTTTTGTGATTTTATAAATATCATTAACAGAGATTCCTAATTCTCCTCTTAGTATTAATAATGCTTCTATAGCTTTTTGATGATTAAATTTTTTCACCTTCAATTTTTCAATCGAATTAGAATTTGTTCATTGGGGAATTTTTGCTCCAAATAGATTTTTCCTTCTTGTGCTAGATGAACCAAATATAGGAGATTCGTCACTGCATCTTCCCATTTAGTCTGTAGAGAAATAAATTTAAGAACTTTTTTATTTGATTTTTTTAATTTGAAAAATAAATTCATTTTATCTTGTTCAAAGCTATCAACTTCATTAAATTCACTTTCTTTCTGGACACAAACCTCTTCCTTCTCAATAACTGAATAATCAGGTCTATTTTTACGGAGTTTTAGAAGTTCATAATATGCTTTAATTATATCACTTTCTAAAATAAACTCTCTGAAACTATTTACTGGATAAATTAGGAATGATTCTATTAAAGCATCGTCATTTATTTTATCAAATAGGTGGTTTTTTGATTTGGCTTCAATTTTACCAAATTCACCAAGTAAATTTCTTGTTTTAAGGTCTAAAACATGAGAACTTAAAGAAAAAGCTTTTACTGATGTAAAATCAAAACGTCCTTTTTGAATTTCTTCTCTCAATGTAGGTAAAAAACTTAATAAATCGGCATCTTCCAATTTAGTCTTTCCTTTTAAGGCGTCCTGACATACTGCTATTATTTGTTTAAATTTTTTACCAGTAATTCTTTTCTTTCTACTCACGCTTCCTCCACCACAAAATTTTTATGAGAAATATATTGCAACGAAGTAAAACCTTTATCATTTTTAGAGAGACCAAACACCCTATTTGCTAATTTTGCTAAATATTTGTTTTTTGGAGTGACAATGATATATTGGTGATTTTCGGCCATTTTTGCAATCAGGTGAGCTAATTTTTCACCCTTTGTGTTATCAAGATGAGCATCTAATTCGTCTAAGAAATAAAAAGGAGCGGATTTTCCTTCAAATTCTTGAATTGCTAGAATGACAGAAATCGCTACTAGACTAGTCTCCCCACCTGAAAGACTTTTAATATTATTTATCTTCCCGGATCCTAAATCTATTTCAATTTCTATTCCTGAGTTCAAGGGATCCTTAATATTTTGAGGGATCAGTTTTGCATCCCCATCTTTATAGAAGTAATTAAAAATCTTTTTTAAATGCACATTGATTTTTTGAAGTGTTTTTAAGAATTTATTTTTCTTTTGTTCAATTAGATCAGAAAACGTGTTCATAGCCTCTTCTAATTCATTTGTATATATTTCTCTTTTCGCGAATCTGTCCTCAAATTTAAAATTTTCTCTCTCATATTTTTCAGGTGCAGTATGATCTACTAATCCAAATATTTTCATTTGATTATCTAATTTATAAATATCAGAATTTACATTTTCAATGTCTATTTTTTGAATTTCATCAATTTTAATTCCCAGTTCATCTAATTTATTTTCCGATTCTTCGATAAATGCCTCCTTTCTAGCAATAGTATTATTTAGACTATGGATTTTTTCATTTAATTTGGAAATTTGATTAATTTTAAAATTTTCTTCTTCTTTTTTTAATTCATTTTCGTCTTGTACTTTCTTTTGTTGTTTTTCTAATGTTTGGATTTCTATGTAAAGTTCAGCAATTTCAGTGTTTTGTGATACCATTTTTGAAAGTAATTCATCCATACGCCTTTCTAGTGAATTTTTTTCTTTGTCTATTTCTTCAATTTTTGCAATTGAATTATTATAACGTTCGCGATATATTTTAATACTTGAATCGATATCTACTATCTGATTTCTATAATTACTTCTTTTCTTTTCAAGATCTCTAACTTCTTTCCGAAGTTTTTTCAGCTTATTGTTGTTTTCCCTTATTTTCTTTTCAATAGGACCATATTCTGTCTTTTTTAATTCTTCATCTAATTTTACTTTTTCTGATTTTAGAGCTTCGAGTCCATTAAATGCATTAGCTAGATCCATTTGTTTATTTTGAATTTCTACTTGATAATCGACTATATTATCATTTAATATATTTATTTCATGTCTTAGATCTTGGATATCTTGTTCTACCTCATCTTTTATATTAAGAATTTCCTCTTTTTTACCATCAATTTGACCTATGGATCTATTTAATTCATCTTTTCTCTTTGTTTCTGTTTCTCTTTTGATGTAAATTTTATTTATTTTTCTATTAATGCTTTCTAGTTCTTTATTTTTTACTGAAATGCTTTCTTCAAGCTCTTTGATTTTTACTTTATAATATTCAGATAAAAGTAAAAATTTGGGTTCGAATTTTCCTTGTGTAATAATATAACCTTTAGGCTCAATAACTTCGCCATTTAAGGTAACAGCTCTAAAAGCCTCATGGATTTTATATGCGGTTTCTAAATCTTGGACCAGTACTGTATCTTTGAATACGAAAGAGAGCAATTTGCGATATTTTGCTTCAAATTTTATAAGATTAATCAGTTTATTAATAATACCAGGGACATTGGGGAGTTCTTTTTCATCCCAACCCTTAATTTTATCTAACAAATAGATAGTTATTTTTCCTAAATCTTTTTCTTTCACATATTCAACAATTTTTTTTGAAGTATCAAAATTTTCAGCTACTAAATGTTCAAAAAAATCTCCTACCGCGGCTTCAATAGCTTTGGCATAATCCGGGTTAATTTCTTTTATATTAATTAAATCCAAAACAGTTCCAATCAATCCCGGGAGCTCACCATTATCCCGTCCTTTGAGAATGAGTTTGATATCACTTGAATAACGAGGTTTTAAACTTTTCATTTGTTCTTTATATTTTGCTAATAATTTTCTCATATCTTCAAGATCTCGATTTAAGATGGGTTGTTTTTTCTCTAAATCTTTTAATTCTATTAAACTCTCTTGAAAAAACTTTGTTATTGAATTAATCGAACGGGTATAACTGGATTTCCTTGTCGCCATACCATTAATGTCTGTATTAATTTGTATAACTTTTCTATTCTTCCTTTCTAGATTCACTGAAATTTCTTCAAATTTGGAATCTACTTGGTCCTTCCGGATTCTTAATTCTCCAATTTCTTTGTCGATTTTATCTTTTAATCTAGTTTGTTTATTAATTTCATCCTTTAGATTACTCATTTTCAATAGAATAGCTTTGTTCTTGCTTTGTAATTCAGGAAGCTCTTTATTATAATTCTCTAACACATCCCGAACTTCTCGAACTTCTCTTTGAATTTTATTATTTTTCTTAACATTTTCTTCCATTTTTGAAGATAATTCTAACCTTTTCGATTCAAATTTATTAATTTCCTTGAGGAGTACCTCCTTCCTATCTTTTTTTTGGTATTTGCGCTTTTCTTCGTTTTGTTTTATTTTTAATTCAATTTCTCGAATTTGATCGTCAATAGATTTGGCATGTCCGGTAAGCGAACTACGTTTCTTTTCAAGATCAATAATTTTTAATCTTAATTCTTCATATAATTGTTCATTTTTTTTAAGATTTCGAAATAATTCATTAGATTCTGATTCAACTTCTTGAATAATCTTTTGAATTTTTCCAATTTCCAATTTTAAACCGTCTATATCTGCTAAATATTGAAATTGTCTATATTGTATTTTTAAACCCTTTAATTGATTAAATTTAGATTCTAATTTTTTATATTCTAAAGCTCTTTCTCGCTCTTTCTCTAATTCGGATAATTGACGTTTAGATTCTTTCAATAGAAGATCAATTTGTTTTAAATTATTTCTTGCATTATCTATTTTACTTTCCGCATCTATAATCATTGGATCAAATTCTGACAACCCGGAGACGATTTCAATCAATCTTTTCCTACTTTCTGGTGTATCTTTCATTCTAGTTGAAATTTCACCTTGCTTAATAATATTATATCCATCAGGTTGAATTCCAAATTTATATAATGTCTTTAAAATTTCAGCTCTTGTACATTCTTTGCCATTCATCTTATATATACTATAAAATTGACCGCTCGCAGGAATTCGCAATTGCCTTGAAATAATTAATTCATTTCCTTTCTCAAAATGTACTCCATCTGAATTTTCAAAAATTAATTCTACTTGTGCAGAATTTGCTAATTGCTTATGAGTTTCGTGCTCTTCTGTAATAACCTCTAATACTGTTTGTTTTCTACGCTCATCTATAATTCCCATAGCAAAGAGGATCGCATCTAAAATGTTAGATTTTCCAGAACCACAAGGTCCGATAAGAACAGAAAGTCCTTTTTCAGGAAATTCTAACTCATGACGACCAAGAAATGTTTTAAAATTTGTAATAATGACTTTTTTTAAATTTGAAATGGAGTCTCACATCCTAGCAAATGTTTTTTATTGAATACTTTATTTATTTTCAATCACCTTGAAGTCCAAACCCAATTTCTAGGGAGATTTCATCAAACATTTTTTGATCAAATGAGGGTTGATAGGAATTCATTATCTTGGGAAAAATAATTCGGAAAGAGTCTTTATTTAATACTTTTTTGGTTTCAACAATTGAAATTCCTAAAATTTTGCTTGCTTCATCAATAGTAAATGGAGCATTATTGCCTTTATATAAATTAAATAACCTGTGTACAAAGTCGAAGTTCTCAGATAAGGCGAGTCTTAAGCTATGTTTAAGAATACCTTTAGAAGTCGATGTAAGGTGTTTTAAATTGGTGATCTCATCTTCTAAAACTTGAATTTTTTCAAGCTTTTTAATAGTTGGTTGTTGTTTTGTTGATTTCTTTTGTTTTATTAAACTAATTCGACTCTTTATTCTTTGTAAAGATCTATCAAAATCAGATTTTGTAGCGTAATTTCTATTTTCTTTTAAGGATAAAAATTTCACAATTTTTACAATACTTTCTAAATCTGCACAGGAAAAG
>JABXJV010000330.1 GCA_013375355.1 Candidatus Helarchaeota archaeon | reverse complement strand
CCGAAATTATATCAAAATTTGGTTCGGAACTGGTAATTGTAACATTTCTAATTGATTTCTCTAATGCAGAAATTTGGTCCCTAATATCTGCTGCTCTTTCAAAATCTAGATTTTCTGAAGCAGCCTCCATATCTATATATAATTCTTTTAATAGAGATTCTCTTTGTCCAGATAAAAGCTTACAAATCAAATCTATTCTGTTATTATATTCCTTTTTAGTTATTTTTTTAACACATGGAGCAGAACATAAATGATATTGATATTTTAGGCAGAATTTTTTTTGTTTATCAACAGGTTTTGAACAATTTGCCGCAGGAAATGTTTTTAAAATAAATCTTAAAGTTTGACGGAGTGCTTTGACATCAGTAAAAGGTCCAAAATATTTTCCAGGTTTGCGATCAGCATTTTTAATTAATCTTTTTATAAAAATTCGAGGAAATGGCTCATCTGTGATATGAATATATGGAAAGCTCTTATCATCCTTAGCTCGTTTGTTATATTTAGGTTGATATTGTTTTATTAATTGAGATTCTAATAAGAGAGCTTCAATTTCAGAATTTGTGATTTTCCAATCAATATCAGTTAGTTCTGCCATTAAAGCTTGTAATTTAGGTGAGGCAGAAGGTGGAATATGGAAATAGGAATTTACTCGTTTCTTTAATGAAATGGCTTTCCCAATATAAATAACGTTATTATTATTCTTAAAGAAATAACAACCTGGTTTATCTGGAATTGACTCTAGTTTATCTTTAATGGGCATGGGGAGTTCTCTTTAAAAATGAATAAAATCATCATAGAATTTATAAAGAATATATATTTATTTAATATTTTGTTTTTTCCGATTAATTTCATGCCTAATAATGTAAATTATACCAAGAAAAGTAATTATACCCATTACTAGTAAGTTTGAGAATCGGTATAGAATCTGAAAGTATGAAGTTCGAATTAAAATATCTCCTAAATACCAGATAGCAATACCTCCACAAATTAAGATTACTAATAATGCACCTTGAAAAAATATCTTCTTCTTTGAATAGAGATCTTTATGCACATCGATCGGAACTCCTTCTGATAGCGTAATTGAATGCCAAACATCATGTGTTGCATTAAAGAGGAGCCAAAATAGAAATCCAATGCCTAAGCCATAGACAAATATACCTAAATAATTGCCAAAAATCCAAATAATTTGATTAATATTTATGTTAATTCCAAATATATTAACCGTTAATCCAACACCTATGCCATAGATCAATATACCTAAATAATTGTTAAAAAACCAAGTAATTTGACTTAGATTTAGGTTATATCCAAGTAGATCAATTGTAAATAGATGAACATCATTGAATATAATTTGTATTTCGAATAAGTTTATTAATGACCACCCAAAGCCAAAAAATAAAAAAGTAAATCCAAAAAATATGCTAAAATAAAATGAATGATTGCTATTAAATGATGCCCAAAAATGGAAGTTTGTCTCTTCTATTTTGTGTTCAGGAATGTAAGGGAGAAATCGACTTACAATTTCCTTAGTTTTTCTTCTCAACAAGTGAATTCCAAGAAACATTAAAACAACACCTAAAGCAGTTAATAGCAAAGTTAACCATAAATTCCAGAATATTTGATTCAAAGATTGGGTAAATATGAATTCAATTACGAAATTTAAGAGCGGAATTAACGAAACACATATTATACTAAAACAAAAAAACAGTCTGAATCGATCATTAACTTCTCTATTATAGAATTGATGACCAAAAATTAAATTTAGAATTGTTAAAATGATAACTATGGGAAGTAGCCAAAATTGGATAACTGAAAGGAAAATGAATGTATCTACTACATAAAAACCCAAGGGTATACATGAATTCATTATTATAACTGAAAGGAAAAGTTTCCTAAATTTTTGTAATATTGCTCTATTTTTTTCATAGCTTAAGAAAGAGATTCCGATATAGCTTGAAATAAACGAAAATATTGTGAAAATAATAAAAAGAGCAAATTTCCAGCTCCAAAGGCTAGCAGTTAAAATCGCAAAAATAAACGGAATTAAAGATGCAAAAATTATGAGCGCATAATATGGAACTTGTATTTTATCATGAGCGAATGTCTCTAAAAAATCTGCAGTAGCTTTTTCGTAATCAGAATATCTAGCCGTTAGTACATCGTTTAAATAATGTCTATATATGAAAAATACAAGAAAATTCGAAGAAAATAAAAGAAGGTCAGTATTTGAATAAAAACCATGAGCCCATTTTATAAGATACATCAAATTTGCAAATATCAAAATATAAGGAGTAATTTTTTTATAATTTGAAAATTCTGGTCCAACATCCTGAACATAATCGATTTTGGGGTTCACTCCTGATACGGTAAAGACGATTATTCCGAATAAAAGAGGCGTTAAGTAGTTTAAAAGTACTGAATATAAACAAGTAAAGGTAAATATATTTAAAATAAGCAATTCCCCTAATGGATTTTTAAAATAAGAAATTCCCTTAGTTTCCCAAAAACAGAAATGATGAATAATTGAAGAAACTTGTAATAATAAAAAGAAATTGTAACCTGCATAAATCAAAATGGCAATTAAAGTTATGCCAAAACCAATAAAATAAATCCATTCTAGAAATGTTAAATTTATTTGAACATTTTGTAATAAATAAAAGGTCAGTACGGAGGGGAGTATCAAAAATACGATTAACAATGTTAAATTAAATAATTTATCCCTTTTCCTCTTATATGTTCTTTCCATCCAAGCTCGCGTATCTTCAGCATATAGTCCCTTAAATTTTTGATTGTCAACTAAAGTTAATTGGAAATCGTTACATTCAATAATCTTATTTTTAATCTTTTTTGGAAGTATTAAACATATTGGTAGAAGTAAAGGAAAGATAAGGACCTGCCAAGGTTGAACAACGGGATTTGGTATTTTAAATAATAGAAAATATAACGGAAGTGTACAAATAGCATAGATTATGGTAATCAAATATACTTTCTGGTTATATTTAAGTTTCATTGAGATCATTGAATTAAATGTTATTTTCTGTATAAATTATTAGATTATTTTTGTGATTAGTCTGTAGGACTATATAAATAACTTAAATGAAATTATTTCACAAAAGATTGAAAAATTTCAAAAAGGAATAAAAAGAACTTCAACGAGCATTAATAAGATTAATTTATTTGTTTAATATCTTCTATATAATTCTCTATTGATGCTATTTTTAAATTTGGTTATACGATGTTAAATAATTTAAAATGTACATCATCTGTAACTAAATGAATATTTTTATCAACAGCAATTGTTCCTATTAATATGTCAATTGCAGGAATTGGAATGCCATTTTTTCTTAATTTAATTGCATATTTCAATCCTTCTCTATAATTTATTGCACTTGGATAATATACCAAAATTTCTTTATATTTTGCAGCTATCGGGAATTCCATTATACAAAATATTGTGGTGAATGTGTATTTTTTTTTGATTAATTTCATATTAGAAAACTTATGACAAGTTATTAATGCGTTAGTATCCAGTAACCACATTATTCCTTTGAACCTCGCTCTAAATCTAATAATTGCTTCATCCGTTCCGATTCTAATTCTTTAATTTTTTTATAATATTCAATCTCTTTTTCTGTATCCAAATTATCAAGTATATCAAGCGTTTCATTATCAAGTTGATTTCTTAACTCTTCTACAGAAATTTGATTGGGTGTTTCGATTTTTTTTAAATAAGCTATAATTGCACGCCTTAAAATTTCAGTCCATTTAATCTCAGGATGTGCTTTCATTTTTTTATGTAATTTTTCATCAACACTAAAGGTAATATTAGTCATAATTTAAAATATCTTAATTTACTTATATAAGGTTTTTTTATATTTTTAACTTATTTTTTAAATTGTCTACTCTTGTGATTAGTCTGTAGGGTTATATAAATAACTAATTGGTAATTGTATGAGTGCTGCTATTATTGGAATCCATAATATCATTAATATCGTCGGCGAATTGGAACCTACAATTCCTTGGATAAGTAAACCTCCAACTGTTGAGAAATTAGCAATCCCAATACATATACCCATGGTTTTACCGCTTACTGATGGAGGAACAGATTCGGTGATAAGTGTATATATTGCTGCGTACTCCCCCGTTCCCGCGAAAATCACTAGCATAATAGCTATTATGGCATAAGGAATACTTGCTTGTCCCTTAGGTAATGATATAAAGATTAATAAACCCACACAATCCCCAAAAACAGCGATTATAAGTGTTAACCTATTTCCTTTTTTCTTTCCGGTTTTTTTACTTTGTTCTCCACCAATAATTCCAAAAATTACAGCACCAAAGGCACCTATAAATCCTCCAATTGCCGAAAATCCACCAGCCGCAGAAACTCCAGTAAGAAAGAACACTTGGAAAAGGTAGGGAAGCCATTGTTGGAGCGTCCATAGCTCGAATAAGTCAAGAGTTATGAAAATTAATAAAATGTTTAAATTTCTAGTAAATATGGAGCGTATTGGTGGTTGATCAGATTTATCAATATCCTTAATTATTACATGCTCATCAAATCCAAAATATACTAAAATAGACATTATTAAAAGAGGTATTGAAAAGATCTGGTAAATTAAGCCCCAATTACCGACAGTACTATAGTGAAACCATTCATTAGCAAATAAAATATTATTTGTTGAATCAATCAAATATGCAATTATCAATGGGGCGATTGCATTGGCAAAAACTGCACCCGATACATAGATACCCATCGCTCTTGATTTTTCTTTCTTCTCTGGAAAAGCATCTGATACTAAAGAAATTGCCAAAGGAAAGAAAGTTCCTGCAAATAAACCACTCATTATTCGAAAAAAGATAAAAACCAGTAAATTTAATGCAAATGCAATAAGGAAAGTATTTACAAAATAAAAAAACAAAGTAATGGAAATCAACTTTTTTCTTAAAAATTTATCAGATAATAGCCCTCCAATTATTGCGGAAGTAGAATAACCAGCCCACCATACAGCTTCCGTAGAAATAATTAACACAAATTCATTAGGAATCAAAAATAATGTCTCGAAGACCGGAAACAAGAGTTGCGTCACGTATCTGTCGCACATTGTAAAGAACCAAGAAACAAATAAAATAATCAGAAGTCTACTCTTATTAGAAATCATATTGATACTCACCATATTCTGAAACAATTAATTATAACCATTAATTAAGTATCAAATCATTAATATTTGTAAAAACGCAAAAAATTATTTAAATTTTGAGATATAGCTAAAAAGGTTTTATAAGTATTCTAGCAATTCATTATAATATTAGAATAAGAAAATTAGGAAATTATTGGGAATTAATTACAATTTAAAAAAAACGAAGAATATCAATCATGTCGGAAGAGGAAATAAGTACTCTAATAGGAAAATTAAAAGATGCTGATGAGGTTGAACGCCGAAAAGCAGCAAAAAGGTTAGGTAAACTTGGTAAATTTAAAGCTGTAAAGCCTCTAATCCAAGCATTGAAAGATAACGATTATGTAGTTCGTTCTAATGCAGCAAAAAGTCTAAGTATTTTAGGGGATTCAAACGCTGTTGAGAAATTGTTACCTTTATTTAAAGAAGATACTGGGGCGTTTAAGTGGTTTTTGGCAAATTGGCTGGCAGAATATAGTGATAAACAATTAATCACCCCATTAATTGATGCATTAAGGGATGAAAACCACTTTATTCGATTTTCTGCGGCAAAGAAATTAGGAAAATTTGATAGCCCGAGGGTTATAGAACCATTAATTGACTCTATGTTGCATGATGGATATGAAGGTGTGAGGTTTGCATCTGCACAAAGCTTAGTTAATTTTAAAGAAGATAGAATAATTGAAGCATTTATCGAAGCATTAAAGGATGATGATTGGTCGATTAGGTTTTTCACAGCAAGAAGCTTAGGTAACTATAATTATAAGACTGCAACAATTCCTTTGATTGAGTGTTTAAAGGACGAAAAATCGGAAATTCGATATGTCGTCGCAGAGAGCTTAGGCAAGCTTAACGATGAAAGAGCGATTGATCCTTTAATTGAAGCTTTGAATGATAGTAACTCAACAGTTAGGTGTAGTGCAGCTTTTAGCCTAGGAAAACTTGGTTATATAAGAGCTGTAGAACCATTGATTGAAACTCTAGAAGATAAAGATGAAGATTTAAAATATGCTGTTATAAAAGCTTTGGGGGAGATAGGCGATAAAAGTGCGATAAGACCATTAATTAAATTAATAAATGATGAAGATAGTGAAATCAGGAAAGCAATTGTGGAAAGCTTGGCTTCAGTAATTAATTTAAGAGTGTTATATTTTTTGTACATAGCTTTAAAAGATAAAGACTATGCTGTTAGGCATTCCGCTGCAAGGAGTTTAATTAATTTAAGAGATTTAGAAGTTATACAGCACATAGAGGATTCATTTCGAGTAAAAGGAATTGATAGACGAAGAGTTAGATTATTGAAAGTTAGTTCAGAGATGATATTTTTTTGGTTTAACAAAGCTTATGGTTATTTGGAATTAAAATATTATAAAAAAGCAATTCTATTATTTAGAAAAATCATTAAAATGGATCAAAGGAATATTGAATCATGGCTTGGTCTCGGGATTGCTTATTTTTATTTAAAAGATTATAGAGAAACTTTTGAATGCTTCGAGACATTAAATGAATTAGGTTATGAAAATGTAGTATTAAATTACTTAATAAGTCAGAAAAATTCATTTATTCGTGGAACACCTTCTGATTCCATCATTTTAACTTCTATAGAAAAATTGAAGAGTATAAAATTACCAATAACTTCATTTTGGCATAAAATCGGGGAAAAAGAGATAGAATTTAAAAATTATGAAGATGCCATTAAGTATTTTGAAATAGTTCTTGAGATAGACCCTAAATATATTAATTCTTGGATTAAATTGAGTTCTGTTTATAATAAACTAAATGATCCACAACAAGCAATTCAAATATTGGACCAATCACTTGAAACTAATCCTCAAAATACCGATATCTGGTTTGAAAAAGCAAAAATATATGGAATTTCAATAAAAAATTATCCGAAAGCGATGAATGCCTTAAATAAAATTATTGAAATTGATCCTAATAATAGAGAAGCATTATCAGCTTTGGTTAAAGTGCAAGATAAATTTGAGAATTTGTTTTCTGATGTTTTTGAAATTCCACAAACTATTCAGGAAGATAGTGAAGAAGAGGCCATATTAAGGGGAAGTGAATTTATTGCGGAAACGCAAGATATAGAATTAGTAAAAAGTAACTTGAAAAAATATTCTAAAATATATAGAAGCGTACATTTAAGTAAGTTAGCCGAAAAGTGCAGATATCCAGTCAATGAAATAGAAATTTTATTAGAAGAGCTAATTCTTAATGAAGAAATCAAAGGTTATATTTCAAATGATTATTATATTCAAGATACGATAACTGACATTCAAAAATTTGATATATTGCCAGGTCTTAAAGAATTAGATAAAATAAAAGCTCTTGATATTAGAAAAATACAAATTTTTCTCAGTTCAATTGATGAAATAAGACTTAAGGAACTTGCAAGTAAATTTGAAATTAACCTACGTGAAATGGAATCATGGCTTAAAGAACTCCTTGATAGAGGAATAATAAAAGGAGAAATTTCAGATTCTAAATTCATTCCATTAAAAAAAGTTGATTATGGAGAATTAGAAGAATATCAACTTATTAGTGGAAATCTCTGTGCAATATGTTATGTGAATATTCGAACGGAAGCATACTCTAAGTGTGAGAATTGCCACTCTTTATTTCATAAGGACTGTATATTAGGTTATGTAGAACAAAATAGGAGATGCCCAGTCTGTTCAAATATTTTTAGATGGGTTTAAAAAATTTCTATTTTTAAATTTAGTACAAAAAAATAAAAGGATTAAAATCTTTAAAGGAACAAAATTAATAATTTTAAAAAATTCAAAAAGAGGACTTAATCTAAATGGCCGTATCTAAAGGCGTTGGTGGTGGTATATTGTTATTAATAGCCGGTGGCTTTTTAATCTTGGTGGGATTAATTAAAGCTATCCCTGCTTTTAATCTATTGGGACGTGAATCTCTTCTTTATAAAAGATGGTTGATTTATTTCTTTCAATTTCGATGGATAAGTAATATAAATTATATGATATATTCTTTAGCATATAATTTTATGCAAGGAATTATCGAGCTAATAGCACTTGCAGGTATTATGTGTCTATTTATTGCAATGGTATTTTTTATCATTGGAGGTTTTATGGCATTTGGAACACAAGATACAAAATGGTCTATGGGAATGACGGCTGCTGTCCTATTTTTAATTTCAGTCGCCACAAATATATGTCGAATAATGATTACCTTTAGAAATTACATTGATCCTTTTACACCTTCACCTGGTACTGTATTCCTAGCTTTTATTGATACGACTGCAATCATTGTACTCATTCTCGGATTCGTGGGTGCAGCACAGGCAAAAGCTGATACATAATATATTTTATCCCTTTTCTTATATTGAATAGATTAAGATTCTAAATAAATCTGAATGAAATTAATTTTTTTACTGAGAGACCCCTACTTTTTGCAAATAATAATTAAGTTATCACTTTTATATATATTAAATGTGTTGAATTCATGATCTTGATAGTATTTAAAATTCTTAAATCCAGATTTTTCCAATAATTCTACCAAATTATCTTTTTTAAGAGGATTATATTCAGTAGTATAAACTTTAAATTTCTTTGAACTAATTTCTAAATCTATTACATTAAAAACAATTTTTTTAGGAAAGTAATCTAAAACATAGAAAAAAATTTCGTCTTCTCTAAAAGTAACAGGAAAAAATCGATTCTGTAGCCTAATTAATTTATTAAAATTTCTTTGCTCCAAAATAAAAATACCATTTCTCTTTAAAACTTTATATATTTCGCTAAGACTATCAAGGATTTCCTTATTTTTAAATAAATGTGGTAACGAATTGCCAACACAGATTACTGCATCAAATTTTTCATCAAATATTTTAGATATATTTTTAAAATGAGAGATTTTTAAAGGAATCTTCAGACCAAATTTCTTAGAATTACTTTTAGCCTTTTTAATCATTGAAGGAGAAATATCCGACCCTTTGACATCATAACCCATTTGTGTAAACATTATAACATGTTGTCCTGTTCCACATGCGCAGTCCAATACTTTCTTTACATCATTGTCAGAAAATATGGTTTTATAGAAATTTGATTCTCTTTTAACTCTATTTTCCCAAGATACTAAATTGTCATATTTTTCTACAAAATCTTCATAAAATTCCACTATAACCGCTCTCTAATAAAAAAAGAAAATTACATCGGAAATCCTGCTGGTCTAGGGCGGGATACAGTTAATTCTTTTAATTTAAATAATTTATTAACATATAAGTATAAATTAGAAATAGCTTTAAAAATTTCAATGTTTCCGCTTTCCAAGTTTGCTAAGTTTTCAGCAATAACTACTAATTCTCGAGAAAAATTTATGAATAATTCCCTTAGTTTTTGTTTAATTTCTGATTTTATATCTTGAGGCATCTGTTGAAGAGTCATTTGAAATTGGATAATCACAGCTTGTACCATAGCAAAATTTCCGTTATCTTTAACAATTAATAACGCATAAAAAGTATTAGAGAGGTTTTTTAAATAAACACTTATTTGGGAATTTTGTGCATCAGATTTTTTCATATATTCTGCTATTTTTTGCATATATTCTTTCAATTCTTCAATTGTCAGCAAATAAACAATCCTCTATAAATTATTTTAATTTATGCTATCTATCCTTCTTATTATAAGAACAAATTACATAGGAAATGGTGGAGGTCTTGGATAGGATGCAATTGAATCTTTTAGTCTAAATAAATTTTCAACACAAAGGAATAAGTTAGCAATAGCTTTAAAAATATCCATGCTTCCATTTTCCAGGCTTGTAATGTTTTCAGCAATTGCATCTAATTGTCGAGAAAAATTTAAGGTTAGGTCCCTGAGTTTTTGGCTAAGTTCTGATTT
>JABXJV010000030.1 GCA_013375355.1 Candidatus Helarchaeota archaeon | reverse complement strand
TATGATAATCCTCTTTCAGCAGATTTATATCAAACTAACTATGTAACAGAAAGAACAATTGCATTTCTCAATAAGTTTTCAGAGGGTAAATATGGAGATAAGCCATTTTTCATGCATTGTTCTTATCCAGATCCACACCATCCCGTCTGTCCTCCTCTTCCATATAGAGATATGTATAAACCAGAAGAAATAAACCTTCCACCTGCTTTTAATGAATCATTAGAAGATCATGAAATGTTGGGGCCAGCACTTCGTGATCCAATAATATCAACAATGGTTTTACGAAAAAGCACTGAAGAAGAAATAAGGAAATACTTAGCGTATACATACGGATCGATTAGTTGTATTGACCATGGAGTTGGTCAAATCTTATCTGCGTTAAAAAAACTTGGTTTAGAAAGAAATACAATGGTAATTTTTACAAGCGATCATGGAGACTTAGGAGGGGATTATAAGCTTTTATTGAAAGGGCCAGCTCATTACCGAGGAATTTTAAATGTTCCTTCAATATGGAAAATACCAGGAATTACAAAAAAAGGAACAGTTACAGACTCGCTTGCCAGTACGATCGATATACCAACCACAATATTATCTCTACTAAATATTGATAAGAAATTCTTTCCTCCAGAGTTACAAGGAGTTGATTTAACGCCAATTTTGAAGGATCCTAAAACGAAAGTGCGAGACAATTGTATTATTGAAGAAGATGAAGAGCTTCCGCGGATGGTAAAAGCTATTGATACTAATGTAAGATTGCGAACATTGATAACTGAAACACACAGGATTACAATCCGTCAAGGTTACGAACAATGGGGTGAAATTATCGACCTTGAAAATGATTTGGTTGAAATAAATAATCTATGGTTCGATGATAGTTCCAAAGAGCTTAGATTTAAATTACTCAATAAGTTTACACAAGAATTGTTAAATATCCAAAGTAGATTACCTAAAAAACAAAGTTTGACATAATTTGTGTAAAAATAAAGGCTAGTTCTGAAAAAGTTTTTTCAAGATCTAATATTCTATAGAAAATATAAATAAAAAATCCCAAAAAAGTGGTTGATTAAAATTAGCGAAAAATTAAACGTTCTATTTATTATAACTGACCAGCAGCGTGCCGATCATTTAGGATGTGCAGGAAATCCTGTGTTAAAAACACCAAATCTTGATGCACTTGCAAAAGATGGAGTAAGATTTACGCGTTTTTATTGTTCAAACCCGATGTGCATGCCTAATAGAGCAACTTTATTTACGGGGCTGTATCCAAGTCTGCATGGAGTCAGATGTAATGGTATTAACCTAAATACTGGAATTCCCACATTCACTCAGACTTTGCACAATGCAGGCTATCACACGGCATCGATGGGAAAAATTCACTTGAGTTGGTCTGCTCCTGGATATTCTAGAAAAAACAAGTCGCCTGAGTGTTCAAATGATTGGCTTTACAAGCCTAAAAGTAAGCGTCCAAAGATTCCAATACCATATTATGGATTGGATGAAGTAGAACTTGTAATCGCCCATGGGGATGCTGTTAGTGGACACTATTTGGATTGGCTTGAAGAAAAGACCAAAGGCACGGGCATCGTTGAGGCGTTAAAAGCAAGATCTCTTAGAGCATTTGAGAAGATCTATTATGATACTCCCCTCACAAAGGATCTTTATCAAACAACTTATGTAACGGAAAGGACAATTGCATTTCTCAAGAGGTTTTCAGAGGATAAATATGGTGATAAACCATTTTTTATGCATTGTTCTTATCCAGACCCTCATCATCCTGTTTGTCCTCCAGCACCATATAGAGATATGTATAAACCAGAAAAAATAAACCTTCCACCTGCTTTTAATGAATCATTAGAGGATCATGAAATGCTGGGACCGGCTTTAAAAAATCCTGTCATTTCAAGATTGGTTTTACGAAAAAGCACTGAAGAAGAGATACGAAAATTCTTAGCGTATTCATATGGGAGCATTTCGATGATTGATCATGGCGTAGGTCAGATCTTAGCTTCACTGAAATCACTAGGACTCGAAAATAACACTATGGTAATTTTTACAAGTGATCATGGAGATTTAGGAGGAGATTATAAGCTTTTATTGAAAGGTCCAGCTCATTATCAAGGAATATTAAACATTCCTTTAATTTGGAAATTACCAGGAGTTACAAAAAAAGGAACTGTTACAGACTCGCTTGCCAGTACGATCGATATATCAACCACAATATTATCTTTGCTAAATATCGATAAAAAGCTATATCCGCCCGAAATGCAAGGGCATGATTTAACACCAATTTTAAAGGATCCTGAAGCGAAGGTGCGAGATCATGTTATTATTGAAGAGGATGAAGAACTTCCAATGATGAAAAAAGGACGGGATACTAATATAAGACTACGAACGTTGATTACAGAAACGCATAGAATTACTATCAGTCAAGGTTACGAAGATTTTGGTGAAATTATAGATCTTATAAACGATCCTAATGAAGTTAATAACCTATGGTATGATGATAACTCTAAAGAGCTAAGATTTAAATTACTCAATAAGTTAACCCAAGAATTATTAAATCTCCAAAGTAGACTTCCTAAAAAACAAGCTTTGACATAATCCTCAAATTTTTAAATCTTTTATAAAAATTATTTCTTATTAAAATCAGAATTAGAATTTTTAATTGGAGGTGTTAATTATTACCAAGTTATTTAAAGGCATAGTACGTGGAACAATTACTTCAAATGTCCATTTCGGTGTAAGGGGAAACCCACACTATAAATATTACATTTTTAGTATTAAGCTAGATAATAAAATTGAGGGTATTCCAGAAGAATTTATTGTACAAAGTAGTCGACGAGCAGGCATCGGAATTGTACTAAGAAAAAATGATAAAGTTCTAGTAGATGGTGAAATACGACTTGAAAAAGTAAAAACTTTTCAAACTGAATTTATTTGTATGCTTTCATCTCATATATATAATGAAACCCTTAATTGTGGTTATTGAATTTACTATAAAAATTAGTATGCGTTTAATTCTTAGATTTTATAGAAAAAGCTCAATATAGAAACGATAGTTTTTATTCTTTATCGTAAACTAGAAACAACTTTTTTCAAAAGTCGTTTCCAGTTCCTTTCCCTTTCTTCTTTCCAATCTTTAAAATTATTAATTTCTATTTTTGGAGAACCAGCATAATTCCAAACAAGATCAAATATTCTCATAAGTCAATAACTACTTTTCTTATTTTAAAAAGAGTTAAGTAAAATGAATTTGAGATGATTTAATTTATAATAACCGGAATTGAGTTAGAAGAAAATTAAGTTTCCTTTATTGGATTATATTCTTCTATAGTCAATCCAAAAGTCCAAGCTATAGCTTCTTTACAAGTATGAACTGAATGGGGAACTGCTAAAACATAAAATTCCTTTGTTGTCGCATCTCGGACCTTAACCAATTTCATAGGATCCATATTTTTACCTAAATTAACTACAATTAATTGAGAGCTTCCATCTTGATGTTCGACAAAACCCCCTAATTCACGAAACAATTTATCAATACCAAAACGTCTCATCAAAAGGCTTCTAATTTCAACATTTTTACAATTTATGATTTCACGTGCAGTTAATGTGTCAAGCTTAAAAAATAACTGATAATCTTTGAGTCTCTCTAAAATTTGATGGTCTTTCCAATGTCCTTTGTTTTTTCTAAAAAAATTTTGCAAATTACCTTCATGTTTTCCAGTTTTATCAATCCAAAAGAAACGCTTGTCCCTTGTTATGCCTAATTTTCTATCATCTTGAAGCCAAAGTATTTCACGCCACAACCTTGGAGGAATTAAATGTTCTTTGTTTAAAAAATCTTTTATGATTTCTTTTGTCTTTTGCTTCATTAATCAATTACCCAAGGATCTCTCTTTGTTATAGGATCAAATTCTCTCTGTCTCGTAACTTCGTAAATTCCGGGTTCCAATTCTATAGGTGAGTGTTCCTCGTGAACTAACGCTCCACCACTATATACTTCTAAATACATTTGACTTCCCCAACTATAAATTGAACCATTTTGTATTCGATGTGCATGTCCTGTCGCTTCACCCATAACAATAACATCCGTTTCCAATTTTTTTACTCTTTTAGGAAGTTTTTTAATCTTTTTTACTAAAACATCACCTTGTCTATATATTTTACTCAAAAAAACACCTCTTATCTTTCTTAATGTTCTTTTTAGGGAATTAATCATTTGTTTATTTTAGTTCTATTAGCTATTTATCGTTCTCTCGAAAAATTTAAAGGAAAACTTTTCTTATTTTTGTTGTTTAATATTGATTTATAAATCTATGTAAATTTAATAGAATAACTTGGGCTTAAATCTTGAATGAATTTAAATCTGAACTTAGTAATATTGAAGGGGTATATCGATTTAAAATTGATGTTCCTTATGATGTTAAATTTGTTTGTGCATATCTCTTTAAACTCGGTGATAAAAACATCCTATTTGATGCAGGTTTAGATTTTGGGAATTGGAGTAAATCATTTTTTTCATTACTTGAAGATACAGGCATTTCTATAAAGGAAATTGATTATTGTATTGTTTCACATCATCATGTGGATCACATTGGTCTTCTTAAAAAATTTAAGCGTGAAAATCCCAATTTGCAAATATTGATGAATGAAATTACTAACAACGTACTAAAATGGGAAAACGATGTTAGAAAATCTAAGGAAATTGAAGAAGAAGCAAAAGAACTCATTAAAAAAATGAAGAGTTTTGGTCTTAGTGAAATAAATGGAAGAAAAATGGTTCGTTGGTTTAAAATGTGGCCAAATTTAAGGAAATATCATGAACCAGATAAGTTGCTACATGACAAAGATGAAATTATTTTCGGAACTAGTAAAATAGAAATAATTTGGACTCCAGGGCACTCTTTAGGGCATATTTGCGTGTTTGACCATACTAATAAACATCTGTTTTCAGGTGATCATATTCTTTCTGGGATTACAC
>JABXJV010000029.1 GCA_013375355.1 Candidatus Helarchaeota archaeon | reverse complement strand
TTATGAATAATAAAATAAATACAATAATCTGCTATTCGGGATGGAGTCGAGCGTTGAATACTCGTGGTTTTAAATTTTATCTACGACATAAATAATGAGATTTCTTGTCCTGAAGTATCAGGATAGAAATGATAAACCGGAAGTCAAGTACATAGCAATTATGTTCTCTCAATACAAACAAATTTCCTGAAGAACCAAAATTTTATTTACTTCTTCAAATATGAATGAGCAACAACTTTCTCATCACTTACAGAGATAATTTCAGCATCCCCCCATAACCTTTCCAAACTATAATATTCTCTTGTATCCTTCTGAAAAATATGTACCACTACATCAATATAATCAAGAAGAACCCAATTTAAATATTGATAACCCTCCTTATGCCACGGTTTAACACCAAATTTTTCAAGTTCCTCTATAATAACATCAACGATTGCCTTAACCTGCTTATCAGAATTTCCAGAACAGATTACAAAAAAATCGGTAATAGTAGTTAATTCACGAACATCTAATATTATTACATCTTCTGCCTTTTTTGAAAGAGATAAATTTGCTATTTTTTTTGCAAGAGTATTTGAACGCTTTATCAATAATTTTCCCTCATTTATAAGCCGATAAACTTTTATAATCTTTACCAATTATAACAGTAACATCAACCATAAGGTCTGTTGAAAATTGTTTTACAACGTTATCAGTTCCAAGAACACGAGCAACATCTTTTGCTGCATCAGGTTTTCCAGAACGGCCTATAACAATGGTCTCTCGCATATTGAAATAGTAATTACTTCTACGCGTCCCCAAAAGGGTATAATTTCCAGTTTCTATAACATCAAATCCATTCTGCCTGAGAAAATTCGTGAACCTTTCGGCTATTTTATCTACACCACACCCATTTAATACCTGTATCTTATAAATTCTCCCATCTTTATCCAATTCTTTATTTTTTCTATCAACTTTAGAAGAAAGTTGTTTATCCTTAATTTCCCCCTTTTCAGCCCTTATCAACGAATAAGAAAGGTAAATAACTAAAAAAATAGAAAATAAAAAAGAGACATTTAAAAAAAGATTTTTATAATCCCTTTTCTCTCTAAAATCCTGGACTCTCTTTTTTGGCTCTACTTTTCGCCTTTTTCTTTTTACCATCTCTGAATTTTTATCTTAATATACTAATTTTAAAAAAAATAACCGAGATTAATTTTCTCGGTTACGAATATTCTCCCATTTTTGAACACAATTTAATTTTTACCAGAACCAAAAATCGTCATCATAATAGTAATCATAATAAAATGGAGTGAAAAAAAGTTCAGGAGTGTGTGTTCTAAAACTAAATCTGAAAATTGTATTCTCACTCGGCTGATACTTTAAATCAAAGTTCGGAAGAAAGATACCCTTATTGATGCTTGAAAAATCCTGCCTCCTTGAACTTAGAAACGTCGGCTGAAACATATATCCAAAACGAAATCTCATCTTCACAGCGTCAGATATATTATAGTTAATAGTATTCGTGTAAAGCCCTCTTATACCACCAAATCTCCCGCTCGAAAAGAACATAGAATATGACTGGGTCATTTTAAACCGTTCTGGATCAAAAATCGGAAGTCTCTTTGGCAAAAAAAGACTGCTTTTCAAAGGTAATTTCTTTATTTCTGGTAATTTCGCCGATTTTTTATTATTTGAATCGTCTTTAACCTGAGAAAAAATAGTACTGGTTAAAAAGAAGAGAAGAATAAATATTTTAAGAAATATCTTTTTCATACTTCTAATATAAAAAAAATTTACTCAAAATGTCAACTATTTTTATAAATTTTTACTATTTTTTCTTTAAGATACTATTTAATAACTTTTAATATTTATGATTAATCCGCTAAATATGATAATT
>JABXJV010000329.1 GCA_013375355.1 Candidatus Helarchaeota archaeon | reverse complement strand
GCCAATTCGACATCCTTTTTAGCCTTTTCAATTTCTTCTATCGTATAAATTTGCTGGTCATATTCTATCTTTTCGTGACCTGGATAAAAGACAAGAATGCTGAAAATTATTACTACTGCAACCCCCATCGCAAACCTTATCTTCCATGACAAACGTCTTGAAATAGTCTGATATATTTTTGTTGAGAGGGGGATTTTTGTTTCAGTTATGGGTATTGAATTGAATACCTTTTCGACCACTGTATCAGGACATTTTAAATTTGGAAGTTGATGTAGTTTTTGAACAATATCTTTATATTGATAGAAAGCAATTTTGCATTTATGGCATTGTTGTAAATGAGCCTCTATCGCTTTCCTTTGTTTTGAGGGCAAAATTCCCTCGGTATAATCAAACATTAAATTATTAAATTCTTGACAAGTCATAGTAATTACTCCATTAAAAACTCGTTTTTATAATAACTTGATAAATTTTTCGATAAAAGTTTTCTTCCTCGATGAAGATAAGCCTTAACAGAATTTAGTGGTAAATCCATTGTTTCCGCGATGGTCTTATATTTTAAATCTTGAATATCTCGCATAATCACTATGGTGCGTATTTTCTCTGGCAGATGATTAACAACACGGGTAATGTGTTCTTTTAAGTCAATATTAATTGCTTCCTTTTCGGGGCTCGAATGTTCATCTGATAAAGTTTCCAAAATATCACTTTTTTGCTCATTATTGACAAATTCGATTGAAATGTGTTCTTTTTTTCTACGACTGTAATCGATACATAAGTTTCGAGTAACTTTCAAAATCCAGGCTTTGAGTGAAGTTAGTTTTATATTATTGAGATGATGCCAGAGTTTGATAAAAGCTTCCTGCGTAATATCTTCAGCATCTTCTTTATTCCGGGTAAAATAAAAAGCCTGATTATAGATAATGTCTTTGTATTTGTTAACAATTTTCTTGAACTGTTTCTGTTTCATCGTCTATTATAATAACGAATGATATAGATAAAATGTTACAGATTTGTTTCTGGATTTTTTTAAAAAGTTTGCAGGAATTTTTTACTTATTTCCTTGGAATAGGATTATTTTTTCAAAGAAAATGAATAAGATGACACGGCAAAAAATGAAAATTTAGTAGGGACAACCCTCGGGTTGTCCCTACATGGTTGTGGAAATTAAAGTAAATCAATATATGAGTCCAATCTAAAAAGTACTAATTCCTAATAATTTTCATTCTATGACGTGTATTGTATATTATATATGGGCACGCCGCGGCGTGCCCCTACATAATTATTTACAATTAGTTAACCCAAATTTCTATACTGTAGAGTATAAAATAAAAAAATAGTAATAAAAACTTTTAAATCTTT
>JABXJV010000328.1 GCA_013375355.1 Candidatus Helarchaeota archaeon | reverse complement strand
TTGAAGAAAATTTCAAAGATTGGTCTGGAGAAATAACTACTTTTGAAAAAGCTGAAATCTTAATAGATAGGATTTTTGAATTATATCGATTATAATCGTTTTCTGTAAAATTAAAATACAAATGAAAGTATAAATCTTAAATAATTAATCCATTTTAATAAATCCTAGAATAAAAAAAATTGTTTTTAGGAGATTTTAATAACGCAAATACTCCAGTTCGATGAAAATCTTAGATATTTCCTGTTATATTACTATATTTTTCATTTTACTCCAGCAGATATGTTACGTTTAGGACCACAAGTGCTATCATTTATGATTGTTTTACTTATTGCGATGCTACCAGCTTCAATTCCGGTTGTTTATTATTCTTTTAAATTAAGAGGCTTCGCTATTTATTCAAAAATGTGGAAACCATGGAAAAAATTAGCATTAGGTTGGCTAATGATGCTCATAGCAGTAATTTCGGGAATAACGGAGTTTGGTATATTATTAATAACAGGTATTTTTAACCAACGTATCATATCTTGGATAACTATGACTTTACTTGTAGCCCCTATGGGTTTTTGTGTATTTACAACATTATATTTAACTATTACAGGAATAAAGCAGTTCTATTTGAGTGCAAAAATCGCAATTAATCCCAATCAAGAAATAGAAAAATTACGTTATATTATCATAATTCATAAATCAGTTGGAGCTACAATATATGATAAAAAATTGGGGGAGTGGGAGTTAGACCCGGATTTGATTGGAGGATTTCTAGGCGTATTACAAAGATTTAGTTCTAAAATCAAGAGAAAGGATGCACCAATGCGAAAGATGGAATATAAAGATTTTGAAATTATATTAGAACAAGGAAAATATGCTATTTTCTCATTATTTATTGATGGAAATGAATCCGATTGGATTCGTGAAAAGCTAAATTTTTTTACAAAAGAATTTGAAAAAAAATATGAAGAAAATTTTAAGCAATGGTCTGGTGAAACTACTACTTTCGAAAAATCCGATTTTCTAGTTGAAAGAATTTTTGAATTATATCGGTTATAATCATCTTTTGAACTACTCCTACCTAAAGGAAGGAGATTCGTACTCCCCAAGACCACCATTTCGATGATGTTGGACAACACCCGACAGTTCTCTGCCAGCTCTCGCAAGTTATTTTACTTCCCGTGCGAACTGTTTTTCGGGAATGATGGATTATCATCAAATATTTAATCTCTAAGAATATATTTAAACTCCTAGGACGTGTTGAGAAATGAAAAAATTTAACGTTTATTGCATTCATCTCCCACCTAAAGGCGGGAGCATTCTGCAACACTTTAGGTAAAGATTTAAATATCATTTTATTTAAATTATTAAATCAATTATTAAGAAATAGTATATCTGGAGATTAAATATATGATAATATTAGATACAGAATTAGACCATTTCAAAGCTTTAGCAGGTTTTTTGTACTTTAAATACTTCTATCCGTTAGGAACAATACCAATGTCACCAGAACTATTGTTTACTTTAATTATTGTCCTTATAGCATTAATTCCATTTTCTTTACCACTACTCTATTATGCATTTAAATTAAAGGGTTTTGTTCAATATTCTAGAATGTGGCAACCTTGGAAGAAATTAGCGTTGGGATGGCTTTTATTAGTCGTAGGAGCGGTTTCGGGACTTTCAGTATTTGTATACCTTCTGGTAAGTGGCGTGGTTAATCAACCTTATATATCAGTGTTATTTCTGTTAGTTATGATGACCCCTTTGCTTACATTCATGGGGTTAACTATGGTTCTGACTTACGTTGGGATAAAAAATTTCTATAAAAATGCAAAAGAAGCTATATCAGCTTCCTAATAATACCTTTTTTAG
>JABXJV010000327.1 GCA_013375355.1 Candidatus Helarchaeota archaeon | reverse complement strand
TAATAAAGCACCGCACCATATCAAAAAGAATTGAATAATCTCGTTAAAAATTGCAGAAGTGAGACCGGCAAAAGCCACATACACCGCTACAGTTCCAGCGGATAAAATAACGCAGGTATTGAAGTCCCATCCAAGCATTGTTGCAAGAACAAGCCCCATTGAATACATACTTATTCCCGAAGCCAAAAGGGTCATTACTGAAAAGCATATTGCACTTAAAAGGCGTGTAGCTTCATTATAACGCAGTTTCAGAAATCCAGGAACAGAATGAGTCTTGCTAACATGATAGAATGGCATCATAAATATACCTAAAAAAAGCATCGCTGGTATTGCACCAATCCAGTACCAGTGAGTAGCGATAATGCCATACTGATAGGCGCTCGCCGACCAGCCCAAAAGTTCAAGCGCACCCATATTCGCTGCGAGAAACGAAAGCCCTGCAACCCAGGATGAGCACTCCCTCCCCGCGAGAAAAAAATCCTTTCCTGTTTTGGTAAATTTCTTAAGATACCAACCAATTGAAAGAACAAAAATGAAGTAAAAAATGATTATGGAAAGGTCAATCCAATTTAACTGCATTGCCGGCTCTCAATTTCTAATTATACTAATGAACTGTTGAATATTTTAACAAATTACTTTTCAGGTTAATACTTTATACAAAACGATAACAATAGGAAGATCAGATTTTTTTCGTTTGAGTTGGTTTTAATTTAATTAATTTTTATCAGAAACTCAAAGTTTTTTTAATCAGAAGAAATGAATTAAAACATCAATTTATATATAGATAGAGAATTTTTTTTATTTTTAATTTATTTATTTCTAATGAACTAAGTCGTTAATTTGTTAAATATTTTAATATATTGAAATTTCAAGGTAAATTTAATCTCTTAATCTAATAATTTCATATATTATGATTTTTCAGAAAATACCCTTTTGTTAAGTTTATCACTTCTCTGCTGAGCCATAAAATTGCGATGATATTAGGTATAGCCATGATACCATTTAGAGTATCTCCAATGTTCCAAACTGTTTCGACTTTAAAAAGCCCACCGAAAAATATAATTATACAGTAAAACCACCTGAAGATTTTCTTTACCCCTATCCCAAAAATATATGAAAAGCACTGTTCTCCATAATATGACCAACTAATAAGTGTAGTATATCCGAATAAAAATGAACTCAAAGTTACAATCAACCCCCCAACAATTGGAATCCCCGAATTAAAAGCATTTGCAGTCATTTCAGTACTTGTTGTTCCCTTAACCCATTCACCAGTACTCAAAACTACTAAACCTGTAAGAGTGCATATAACAATAGTATCAACAAAAACATCTATCATCGCGATTAGCCCCTGTCGGACTGGTTCGTTAGTTTTCGCAGCAGCGTGTGCTATTGGTGAACTGCCGGTTCCCGCCTCATTTGAGTATATACCCCTTGCAACCCCATATCTTATTGCAGAAAAGAAGGTAGCACCAATGAATCCACCTGCTGCTGCTCTTCCGGTAAATGCATTTTTTATAATTGCCAAGAGAATACTAGGCAAAAATTTATTGTAGATTATTAAAGTGACAAAACCACCAATTAAATACAATAAAGCCATAAACGGAGCCAATATTTCTGTGACCTTACCAATGGTTTTAATACCTCCAATAATAACTATCAGTGTTCCGACTGCCATTACAAAACCGCTAATGGGCATAGGTATTCCGAATTGAGATTTAAAAGCAACTGAAATAGAATTGCTTTGAACCATAGATGTGGATATTGCAGTCTTTATCCCCATCCCTAAAGTAAAAACTATCGCTAGCCACTTCCAACCTAGTCCTTCCTGAATGTAATACATAGGACCGCCAATTATTGAGCCATCTGGGTTAGTCTTGCGGTATTTTAAACCAAGAACCACCTCTACAAATTTTGTAGTCATTCCAAGAAACCCAGATATCCACATCCAGAAAATAGCTCCAGGACCACCCAATGCAACGGCAGTTGCAACTCCTGCTATATTTCCATTTCCAATTGTTCCTGAAAGGGATGTTGTGAGTGCCTGAAATTGTGTGATATCACCTTTTTCTTTATTCCTTTCCCTAATACCACATTTGACTGCTCTCCAAGAATGGATAAACTTTTTTATTTGAATACCTCGAAGTTTAACAGAAAAATATATTCCGGTTGCAAAAAATAGAAGAAGCATATGCGGTCCCCAAATAATCATCCCGGATGTATATAATATTTTATCTATAATTTCCATCGTAATTGAAACTTCTGACTATATTATAAATACTAACAGATTAATAAAATCGAGAATAAGTAAATGTGGTTAAATTAAAAACAACATTTAGTTGTTAAAATTTCAATCAATATATGTTATCTTAAAATATGATGCATTTTGGCTGAATTTTTATTAAAAGGGTGAAAATCAAGTTGAAGCAATCCAAATAAATTTATAAATATTTAATAATATCTGCAAATATTAGGGCTTGTGTATGAATAAAAAAACGGGATATATTCCCGTTTCGCTTAACAATAAAAGTTTTTACTTTCAATGAAACATATTACCACTTTAATTGACTTTCTACATTATAATGAAGTTTGAACTTTTTAGCACAATTTTCTATTTTTTCACCAATAATCTCAATATTATCAATGTCAGCATTTCCCATTTTTGCAGTAGCACAATAATTCAGATATCCGATTTTATTAAAATCAACTTTCATTACTTCAACTGCAACCCTGTCGGCGGCGAGAAAATCTGTACTTGCAATTGTAACACCAACTTTCACAGGCTTCCCACTTACTGGTCCATTTCCTTCCATTCCTTCTACGCCATCAATTATTGCAAGGTCAGGAGGCATCTTCTGTGCAAGTAGGAATAAATTATAATTTGTCCCTTTTATGCCTTGATGAACCATAGATTTATAATTCCTATCTGAAATTAGAGGTGCTCCCATAACTATATTTTTAAGAGATAGTGTCACAACCACTGCATCATGAGTCTTCAGAATAGCAGGTGATATTATGTATGAGTCATCATCAAGGAGCATCTTTGACACCCTTATAGGTAGTGGATGTATATTTCGGTCAATAATATATACAATATCTGAATCTTCCCTATCAATGTCTTTTAGTTCTACATTGTATTTCCGGGTTAGTCTATTATAATCATAATTCTGATACCCTTCCTCAACATTACCAATTGCCGGAGATTCTGCAATTATGATTCTTTCTTTATATATTGGTTTAAAAAAATCGAGAATACCTTCAATATTTTCAACATTGGTAGCACTGAGCTGTCTTCTGGTTGAAACAAAGTTCGGTTTTATAATTACTTTTTTATTTTCTATTCTTCTCTTTATATCGTTCTCAAAAATTTTTAATGCTTCAATAACATTATCTGCCCTTTCTTCACCCCGAATAATTGCAACTTTTGATTTTTCATTAATTGTTTTTATTATAGGATTATTAGTTAGTTTTGATAAATGTTCAAGGTATCCAACCCCACCAGTTGAACTAAAAAGCCCCAATGCTGTCCTCTTTATGAATGTTCTTCTATTAAATAATTTCATCATAATGATTATTTTTATTAAATAAAAAACTCGGTCTTGTGCCGAGTATTAATAAAATCTATTTCTTTAAAAAATTTGTATCTATTTAATATATAAATACTTAAATAATGTTTTTCAATACCTATATCAAAATTATTTCTATTTTTATATGTAATAAAAATAAAATTAATTTAGAAAAAATTTTAATGATAAAAAATTGATATTTTAATCGAGGATTTCGAGAATAACTCTTTTTCCGGAACGAGCAGAGACAGCGCCTAGTAAAACCCGAATAGCATTTGCAATTTTGCCATTTTTCCCAATTACAAATCCAATTTCTCCTTTAGCAACTCTTAATTTTAATATATTCACCTCCTTTCCTTCTACTTCGGTTATAGAAACTTCTTCTGGAGTATTTACAAGATACTTAACTATCTTTTCTAAAAACTTTTTGTTATCTACCATTTAAACCTCACCAACTCTCTGAATAATTATTGTATTGTATATTTAAAATAAAATAAATTAATGAATTAAATAAGAGCAATTAATTAAAACATATGCTAAAAAATGATTTGTATTTATGCTTTGAATCCTTTACCGGGTCTGAATTTAACTGTGTTTCTTGATTTAATAGTAATTGTTTCTCCTGTTCTTGGGTTTCTTCCTTTTCTTGCTTTCCTTCTTACCAGAGCAAATGTTCCGAATCCGGACAGTCTAACACTTCCCTTTTTTACGCCCGATTTTATGGCATCTAATAGTCCGTTAACAACTATGATTGTATTCTTTTTGCTTAAACCTGTTTTTTTTGCAACTTCATTGATTAAACCGCCTTTATTCATAATTTCCCTCTCCATTTTGTTTTATATACATATTTTTTTTATTTTTTAAATAATAACATAAAAAAATCCATTTGTCAAGAAAAAAAAATAATATTTTACTGAAATTTAAAAATATACTTTAAGTTCCTTTAATTATTGAATCTAAACACTTTGATGTATTATAGATTAAGATTTCGGGGAAAAATTTGAATGGTGGGAGGATTTCAGCAGTCAAATAGTTGTTGTATCCTACTTCATTGAACGCTTTAATTACCTCTTTCCAGTTTACATCTCCTTCAAGCAAAGGAGCAAATCCGCTTATTGTACCGATTTTTGCTTTGAAATCCTTTATGTGAACCTTTTTTATTCTCGTTCCGAGGATTCTAATCCACTGTTCTGGATAACCAAACATCCTCGCGTTTCCAACGTCGAGATAAGCTCCTATCATACTGTTTCCTACCTCATCGATAATTCTTGCAAATTCAAGCGGACTCATAATGAACTTGGTTGGAACATTTTCAATCCCTATATCAACATTGAACTTCTCTGCTACAGGGATAAGTTCTTTTAACCCTTCAATCGCGTTTACATAAGCATTGTCATAGGATACAATTTCCTCTGAAGGATCAAATATCGACACATCAACACCCCCAACTATGACAAGAAGTGTTTCTGCTTCGAGATGTTTTGCAATCTCAAGTGCTTTAGAAATATTCTGAACCGCGTTAAATCTCTTCTCTTTATCATTACTCGTCAGCCAGTTTAGATATTTAAAAGAAATGGTTTTAATTTCCAGTCCAACGTCATTGGCAAAATTTCTCAATTCACTTAAGCCTTTTACACTGCTTTCCAGAGAGATCCCTTTATCTGGGTGTATCATAAGTTCAATCCCGTCGAATCCTGCATCTTTAGCCAATCTTATTCTATCTTTTATGCTCATTGTTTCAGGAAATGACCATTGATGAATACCTTTTTTCATTTTTCTATACCATTTTATTATTGAGATTTACATAATCTTGTTTTATATATTGATTAAATAAAATTCAAAGATAATGCATTAACCAAAGATATTTCTGATTTTTGGATTTAATGTTTCAAATTGTTTCAACCATTTTCTTCTCTCTCTTCTCAGGTCCTCCTGAATTTCATTAAACATAGAATTTTCATAGTAATTCTGGGGGTTAAATCTATCAATATCAATACCAGGTATATCATATGGGATTTCATATTTCCAGTAATTATCTTTTCCCCATTTTATTTTGTCTCTTGCAATCATTTCAATAATGGTAACAGAATCCCTAATAGAGATTTTTGTTCCTCCTCTTTCCCCCCCTATTCTTCCTGTATTTAAAATATAGCAGTTGATTTCAGGATTTTTCTTTATTAGGTCGTAAAATATATTCCCTTCTTCAGCTTCGGAACCGATAATAAATGGATTTGTACCGACTACCCTTTTTGCTTGACCAGCCTGTTCTGGATCACCAGCAGAGGTTTCGACAGATTCTCCAAGCATAAAGGCAACCGCTGCCCATTCTGGAGTGAGTTTTGCAACTGGTGGAACAATATCATATCTTCTGGTTATAAAAATTACATTATCCACTCCATCAATGTCTATTCTATCGTCTGTAAAAGCCACATCTGAACGCTTAACCATAGCCCTTCCATTTGAAGTTAAAGATTCATCAAAGAAATCGACTCTATTCCCACCTGAATGTACTTTAACATTTTCGAGGATAGCCCTCGGGGAAATTGCAGCCGCATATAAGAGAGGTTGTGAGTGGGGCTCAAGAGCATCTGTTTTAATATAATAAGAATCTTCAGTTCCATAACATTTTCTTGTTGGTTCTAATATTATTACATCGTCCTGTCTTATTACGACACGTTCTGGATAATTGAACCAGTGAGAATGACATGATAAGGAAGTCTTACCTGTCCCGCTCAATCCGAAAAATATGAACTGTACATCCTCGAGTCCATCATTTTTATTAATCCTCAATATTTTACTGCTTGCATGAAGTCCCAAACAATTCTTCTTTTTTACCCTGTACATTAGTTTTCTTAACATACTTTTCTTTATTTCACCCTTGTAATCAGTTCCAAGAGAAATAGTTAAACCATAATCCGGGATTACCAGAACTTTTCTGGTAGGCCATGCTGGAAGAACAATAGATGTAAATTCAGGTTCTTTTCCTTCGGGGGGGAAAAGCGTATTTCCCCACATTAGAGGAAGTCTGGCATAACTTGCATCCACATATATTCGGCATTGGACTTTAAATTCATGGTCTGTACACATAGTCCGATCAAGCTGAATTACCTCTATATTTTTTATATATTCAAAAGCCTCCTTAATCAATTCTCTTTCACCATCATTCAAGTCCCGAAGAATAACCTCTGTAAACTTTGCACTTCTGTTTCTTACCTTTGATATTACTGACAGATTCCCAAATTGTGTAACTATCCCACCCTGTTCCATTGCAAGATTCCTAAGCTCTATATCAGAAGGATTACCTATTATTTTTCGAGGATTAAAATCAAAATCCATTATTTTCATTTCTACCCTTTACTTTTTATAGATATTAAATTCTTAACTTAATATTTTTATTATAATTATATTTTAAAATTAGTTATATTATTTATATAATATAAAATTTTTACTATCAATTTCAAGATATTTTTTTTATTGATTTTTCTTTCTAAATATTATATTATTTAAAAAAATTATTTTATATATATTTTTTGAATAATTTTTATTAAATTTTGTAATTACTGTATAAAGATGAAAAATTGTTTTTAAATATTTGGAGGAAAAATGAAAAAGATATTTTTAATTCTGTTTGTTATTCTTTTTACTTTTTCACTATTTTTATATTCCAAAGAAAAAATTAATTTTACAGGGACTTGGAAGCTCGATCCAACAAAAAGTGAGCTTCAACAAAGAGGAAACAGACCAGCTCCAGAAATAATGTTAAATATTAATCAAAAGGATGATGAAATAACAATTGAAACTGTTTATGTTACTACAGAAGGTGAAAGAAAAACAGAGATGAATCTTGTTATTGGAGAAGAGGAGAAAAAGATTGATAGTCCTATGATGGGTTTTAGAAGAAGACCCGGCAC
>JABXJV010000326.1 GCA_013375355.1 Candidatus Helarchaeota archaeon | reverse complement strand
TATTTCAGCTCTGAATACATGACAATTAAAAAAATGTTTCTTTGTTTTCAATCTTATTCTATAATTACCATCATAAAAGAATAAAATAATATAAACTCTATATTTATTTCCTAATAACGAATTTTTAATAATTTAAAATATAATAAAGGCAGGAAATGAGATGGAAGATGATATATTAGCTTTAAATAAAGTTATTGATTTAATTAAGGAATTTACAGATAAGAATCCAATTAAAAAATACAAAATTAATTATAAAAGAATTAAAGAAAAAGTAAACCAAATAAAAAATTTAAAAATTAAAGATATTAAAGAGAAAAAGAAATTATTAGAAGGTATTATAAGAAAATTAGAATTAATAATAAGAAGAGAATTTCATCCAAAGATATATTTTATCGTAGGGGGGCATGGAGGCGTAATAATTGATGATATGGGATTTTGTGAATTTGATTCACCTAAGTATGCTATAGATCGTTTACTAGAAAAGATGAATCTGGCAATTGAAACTCAAATGCCGTATAATTTAGAAATTGCTATTTGTTGTCTAGATTGGTTAAAAAGAAGATTTCCAAAGGAATTCTCAGAATTTTTAAAATTATTTAAACTTGGTAGATTTGAAATTATAAATCCATCTTATTCTCAACCATATAATTTAATTATTGGCACTGAATCAAATATTAAACAGTTTGAATATGGTCTAAAGGTATTGAAAGAGTTAGGAATTAACTGTAATATTTATTATTGTTCAGAAAGTTCACTTCATCCACAAATCCCTCAAATTCTCAAAGGTTTTGAAATTCAGTTTAGTTCTCTTAGAACTCGCTTATTAGGACAGACTCCGACTACTAATTCAGGGTATATAGACTGGATCGGTTTAGACGGTATTAAAATTGATACAATTACTGATCAAACTAGTGTTTTTAATGGAGAATATTGGCATGGAACATTTTTCAGAGAGATTCCTAATTTATTATTTCAAGCTGTTGCACGTCCTTTTATGAAATATGTTATTTATTCGTCCATTGAAGATTATATTATGCCACAATCTTATCAAGAAGAAGTTTGGAGAATTTCAAGGCATTCTAGTATCTTTGGAGAATTCCTCTTATGCTCTGAATTCTTTAAAAAAATTAAAAAAGATGGCGAATTCAAATTTAATCGTGATAATTTTTCTATGGGGGATTATATCTTTATTCCCAGTGATTTATTTCTCAATAATAAAAATTGTGAGTCTTATATAATTTCTGCTGAAATTTTAAATTGTATTTTGGGATTATTTAATGAACAATCAGACGATTTATTTTTTGATGAATTGTGGAAAAAACTTCTACTTACTCAAGCTCACGATAATTATGCTGTCCCATTTATAAGAACAGGAGATTATACTGCCCAACAATTGAGTGTTGAGGAATATAATAAGTTAGGACTTAATAATGAAAAAATTTCAATTTCAGATTTAAGTTGTATAATTCAAAAAGAGATCCAAGACGAAAGTATAAATTATATACATAAAAATCTAGTTAATTTATCAAGATTTTTAGAAAATAGTCCTGATAATTCAAGTGATATCATTAAAAATCTATTGATTTTCAATCCTTCGCCATTTACAAGGAAGGACATATTTTCTATTAAATTAAAAATCGATAAGCCCTCCGATTTAACTCTGTTGAGTGATGAAAAAGTAGAATTTCAATATAAAGATTCTATACTAAAATTAATTCCCGAGGTTCCTCCGCTTGGATATAAAATATATTCTCTAATTAAAAAAGGCACTAACACTTCAAAAGCTCAAAATTTTTTATATAGTGTAAGAATTCGAGAGGACAATAAAGCTATTGAAATAAAATTCCATGAAAAGAAGATTTGTGAATTAAGTTTTAAATCAAGAAATGATTATGAATTGTATTTAGAAAACTATGATAAAACAAATATCGAAGAAACTAATTTAATCGCAGGTAAAATTAGAAATACGAAATTCCAAATTAAAATTAGGCAATATAATAATATAAATAGACTTGAATTCTTCCTAGATTCTAATTTGTTAAAAGAAATAGTTCTTATTCCTGCTATAAAGATTAAAAAATCTTTTTTGAATTATCCATTTGGTATTGAAGAGACAAAAAGATCGAACATACAATCTTTGGATTTTCTATGGCTAAAAGGAGAAAGAAAAGGTATCTTATTTATGCAAAAAAATAGTCAAAAATTTATCATTGATCGAGAAAGTTTCGAAGTACGGAATATAATTAATCCTAATGGTAAGTTCGAATTTGCTATAGCAATTACAGACCAAGATGACACAAACTCTGTCTCAAATCATATAAATTCATTTCAATATAAATTATTGGGGGTTGAGCTTAATAATAATCTTAAATTCAGCAAAAAAAGTCAATCTTTTCTTTCGATGCAACCATCAGTTTCCCTTATTAATTTATGGAGAAGAGAAAATAATTTCTACTTAAGAATATTTAACCCAACCAATAATAAATATCAAATTAAATTAGTTGGACCGTTAGTTAGGAATAAATTAAAAGAAATTGATTTAAACTATAAAGAAATACAATCTATGCCAGACAATCAAATTCAAATAGATCCTTGGAAGTTCAAAACAATACTAATTTAATTTAAAATAAAAACCTTTTAAAAAATTGAAAAAAATTTAGCATTCTCATAAGATTAGAGTTTTCAGATTGAATTTAATTATCTTTTTATAGAAGTTATTAAAAATCATTATTTATGAAAACAAATGATGATATTAAAAAAGTAGTAGATGAATTGGGCTTTAAAAATCAAATTGCTAAATCGGAATACGGCGATGTTGTAGCATTCGAAGTTAAAATTAAAGACCGTAAACAAAATTGTATAGCTAAGATAAGTTCACATGAACAACAAGGTCAAATTGTCGAAGTTGTTAGCGTTATAGGTGATCTTGATAAATCTGATGTACAAAAAGGATTAGAAACTTTAATGGCTTTACTCATGTTAAATCAGCATCTTATATTGGCAAAAACCCAAATCGACCAAAAAGGAGAAAAAATGTATATAGTTTCACGAACTTTAGCCCCATCATGCACCGACAAAGAATTAAGTGCGATGATCCAAGAAGTATCAATATTTGCTGACGTTTTAGAACAAAAATTATTAGGCATAGACACAGCATAAATCCATTTTACTTTTTCTTTATTATTTTTGAAAAAAAAGCAAATATTTTTTTAAACCCATGGAGCTATATCCAAACTTTCACGCCATGGTTTAGGAGTTTTTATTAGATTAGGATAATATTTTTGGATTTCAGCTATTGTTTCTAAATATCCTGTAATTCTATGTGAATCTTTGTAATTATTGAATAAAAAATTTCTATCATTTAATTTTGGAATTGTATAATCCAGGAATTTAATAATAGCTTTATCAATATCATCTTTTCTATAGCCATCAGTCTGCTGGCAGCATCTATTTAAGCTAAATATTGCGTCCAAATCTATGCAATAACCTAATTTCTTATCCCATAATCCAAGTTCGTTTTGCAATCTCAGTGTTGAATCTATGACTTTTTCCGGATAGGGAATTGGACGTTTCATAAATTCATAAATCCAATAAAAATGGATTGAGCCACCTAATTCGTGTTTTGTTAATCTATCTTTTTTAATTTTATGGATCCGCCCTCTTCGCCAGAAACCCACTTCAGGATCGGCTTCTTTATCGAGCCAATTAAAATACCAGTCGAAAAAGTTTTTATGGGGTATTTCTCCAGTTGTTAAGAAATATGCGGGGACTCCTCCACCTCTATGGGATCCTGGCCAGAATAACAGACCCCAATGCATTTTTTCTAGCCATTTTTCGACAGCTTGTTTTGTTATTAGATCTCTAGATAGTTTTAAGGAATATTTTGGTTTTCCATCTAATAATTTTAAAGCAGCTGCCGCATATGCTGTACTATGTTCTTTGAAATGAAGTGTATAATAATTCCATGAACCTTGGGTAAACCATCCAGTTTTTGGTTTTTGAAAACTTTGAATAGCTTCAAGCCAAGATTCTCGTTTTTCATCTGTAAAACTGTCAAAATAATTATCTAATTCATCCGTTATATAAAGAGTAAAAACCATATCAGTAGTTCCATATAGGCTTAGAGGTTTTGTTTTTGTCTTATTTTTATCAATAGGTTTATAAAAATAATATCCAGGTTTTTCATTTATTGCAAATTGTTTAATCCAATCATGGAGATTTGCCAAAAAATTATCTAAATTATATTGTGATTCGTTAAGACTCAATTTTATTCAACATTACAGATTATAGGTAAACAGTAAGAATAAAATTTATAAAAAATGTGCGAATATCAAAGGCACGTAAGTAAAAACCGTCCTTATACATATTCCAGACTTCATATTTATTTGTATCAATTAATTTTGCAACGATATAACTTTCTGAATTAAAAATGAATATTGGAACTGATTCAAAATTATGTTTTTCTTTTATATGATCAAAAATTTTTCGCCAACTAATCTTAGGATCCTCCAAATTTTCCCATGGGGTGCAGAATTTATAGTAAGTCAAAATTTCATCTGGAATTTTAAAATCTACTAAATTATTTATGTATTCAACTAGATTTTTTTCCAGGGGGCGTTTATTTATGATTGCCTCTTTAAAAATCAGACCTATATCTACTAACCAATTAAAAAATAATTCACCATAATCAGGGATTGGTGGAATTTCTTTGTTGTCAGGCCAATTAGTGTATTTTTCAGGATCAAATATTAAAAAATCTATTAGAAGACAGATTAAACCATCCTCATTATAGCCCCAATAACAGGGATAGCCTCCATCCCCGTAGCCAGATGAGAAAGCAATTATATTTTCGTCCTTATTTTCCTCAGAAATTGTAATGTCTGCAAAAAGAAAATAATTCTTCTTCATTGAGTCTTCTATTCGCTGTTGAAATTTATCATATGCGCTTTGATCCCATCCATTTGCATATAATGAATCATGTAGTTTTTCAGCACTTAGAGCATCAATAAAACAAGCGTGAGCAGAATCAATTGGAATTGCAAGTTCTTTACCTTGTTTATTATATCCTAAAGCATTTACCCATTTATTGGGAGTTCCCTCTCTAAATTTAATCATGGCAAATGCCACATCTGCAGCAACATCGTAATGTACTACACTTATTATAACAGGATATTTTCCAAGTTTGATATCTTCATCTAATGGTTTTGATTCAAGAGAACTAAATGGATCACAGGCGATTATCTTTCTTGAACTTATATTTAATTCTCCCGCTTTATAACAGCGGATTATTGCATAACGTACTCCCCCTTTATACACTTTCCCATCATCGAATGCTTTGAGAAAATCTTTATTGATCATTATCTAATCTTTACCTGATTTATGTTCCAAATTGCATATCTAATTGATTTTTTTCTTTATTTTATGTTTTTTACGGATTATTCTTGCAC
>JABXJV010000325.1 GCA_013375355.1 Candidatus Helarchaeota archaeon | reverse complement strand
TCATAAAAAGCTCCAATAGCATTACTTCCTCCTCCAATACAAGCAAAAATCGCATTTGGTAATGTATTTTCCTTTTCTAATATTTGCCTTTTAATCTCTTTACCAATTACTCTTTGAAATTCTCTAACTATTAATGGATAAGGATGAAATCCAACCACTGATCCGATTAAATAATAAGTTGTTTGAACGGTAGTAATCCAGTCTCGTAAAGCTTCATTAATGGCATCTTTCAATGTTTCACTACCGCTTGTAACGGTCCTAATTTTTGCTCCTAATAACTTCATGCGTAATACATTGTATTTTTGCCGTTCTACATCTTCAGCTCCCATATAGATTTCCGTTGGAAATCCAAAAAGAGCACCTACAATTGCTGTTGCAAATCCATGTTGACCAGCTCCAGTTTCAGCAATTAGTCTTTTCTTTCCCATTTTTTTAGCTAATAGCGCTTGACCGAGAGTATTATTTATTTTATGAGCTCCTCCATGGAGTAAATCTTCTCTTTTTAAATAAATTTTACATTTTAATTTTTCACTCAACCGTTTGGCAAAATATAAGGGAGTAGGACGCCCTGCATAATCTTTCAATAGCAATTTCAGTTCTCTTTGAAACTTATCAGTATAGAAAAGTGTATTAAATGCAAGTTCCAACTCTTCAGCAGCCGGCATTAATACTTCTGGTGTAAATTTACCTCCAAATTTGCCAAACTTTCCATGTTCATCTGGATATTTGTTATAATATTGAGATTTCATAAATTTGCCTCCTTTATTTTATGGATAAAATTAATTATTTTCTTAGGGTCTTTAACACCCGGAGATTGTTCCACTCCGCTTGAAATATCTACTGCGTAAGGGTTTACTATTTTAATAGCTTCTACAATATTATTTTCATTCAATCCTCCAGCTAAAATTAGTGGAATATCGATATTATCCCTTACTTTTCTTGCAAGACCCCAATCTATTGTTAATCCTGTTCCTCCTAACTTATTAGGAATATATTTATCAATTAAAATGGCGTCTGAGTATTTTTGAAGAATTTTTGCTGCTTTTAATGGATTTTTATCTAAAATTTGAGATTCATTATGCTTATTAATAGGCATGCCATTTATTATCTTCGTTAAAACTCTATCTTTAACATCTTTATAGAAATCTTCTTCAAGAAAACCATGTATTTGAATGGCATCGGGATGGACAGATTTTTCAATTAATAGAATGTCATCAATTGATTTAGGGACGATAACTGCTACACTTGTAATAAAAGGTGGTATCTTACTGAACAATTCATCTGCTTTTTGTTGTGAAATATTTCTTGGTGATTTTTCAACATCAATCACAGCTCCAATTGCATGATATCCTTCATTTATTGCTAATTTTAAATCATTTTCGTTTTTTATACCACAAATTTTAACTTTTACCATCTCAATTTAACCCCACTAATTCCTTTAATTTTAATTCAATATTAGGGGCTTCCATTATAGAAGAACCTATCAAAAATGCATCTGCGCCAGCTTTTAATAAATTTTTAATATCTTGATTTGTATATATTCCGCTTTCACTGATAATTATACTATTTGGAAATCGATCCTGAATTAACGGAATCAGATCTATCGTGGTTTTTAAATTAACTTTTAAAGTTTCTAAATTTCTATTATTTATTCCTATAATTCTGGGCTTAATTCCTTGAATTCGATTAAGATCTTCAATATCATGAAGTTCTAACAAAACTTCTAATTCAAGTGAAGTGGCGAGGTTATATAATTCTTGGAGATCTTCCTTTGATAACATTTTTGATATGAGAAGTACAACGTTCGCCCCTAATTCCATACCATAATAAATCTGCTTTTTACTAAAAATAAAATCTTTTAACAGAATAGGTAATGATACACTCTTCCTCGCTCGTTTTAAAATTTCAAAACTGCCGTTAAAAAAATTTGGTTCAGTTAATACACTTATTCCTACTACTCCCCCAAGTTCCATTTTTCTCGCCAAATCTTCGACATTTCTTAAGGTTGATATACTTCCTTTTGAGGGAGAAGAAAATTTTATTTCAGAAATTATTGGATTTGTTTTACAATTTTTTATTCTTTGAATTAAACTAATCTTTTTATTATCAATTTGCTCTGGAATTCTATAATTTTTTAGAAACGAACTTAAAGTATTTTTCCTGTTTTTTAATATCTTGTCCAATATATTCACAGAAATTGTTCCTCCATTTTTTCTAAAGATCCTCCGGAATTTTTAATGAGTTCTTTAAGTTTTTTATAAGCGTTTCCACTGGAAACACTCTCCTTAGCTACCTCTAGTCCTTCATTTATAGTTCCTGCCTTCTGTCCCACCACTATTCCAACAGCTGAATTCAATAACACGATATCTGTCTTTTTTGAACTTTCTCCATTCAAAATTTTAATAGCAATTTCCAAGTTCTCATCTAATAATCCACCTTGAATGTCTTTTGGTTTAGCCATTGGAATTGAAAAATCCTTTGGAGAGATAAAATAAGTTTTTACTATATCATTATTTAATTCCGAAATCTTCGTTTTTCCAAGAGTCGAAATTTCATCCAAGCCAGGGTCGCCATGAACTATATATGCAGAATTAGTACCTAATGATTTCAATGCATTTGCCATTTTTTCTGTAATGTTCGGATCAAAAACTCCTAAAAGTTGCGAATTGGCATTTGCAGGATTAGTTAAAGGTCCTAAAATGTTAAAAACTGTTCTCAATCCAATTTCTCTCCGTGGTCCGATTGCATATTTCATTGCTGGATGGAACTTTGGTGCAAACATAAAGCCTATTCCATTCTCAATGCACTTTTCAACTATTTTTGGATCAGCATTAATATTCACACCGAAACCTTCCAAAAGATCAGCACTTCCACATTTACTAGTAACGGAGCGGTTACCATGCTTAGCTACCTTAATACCAGAACCTGCAACAATAAATGCGGCAAGTGTACTAATATTAAATGTCTTAATTTTATCTCCACCTGTCCCACAAGTGTCTACCAAAACTTTATCATATTTTGGATTAATTCTACTACAATGCTGCCTCATAATCTTAGCAAATGCGGCAATTTCTTCAAAATTTTCACCTTTTTGCCTTAATAATACTAAGAATGCCCCGATTTGTGCTTGTGTAGCATTTCCAGACATTATTAATTCCATAGCCTGTTCAGCTAAATTAGTTTCCAAATCTTTTCCGTCAATTAATTGATTCAAGATAAATTTCATATCAGTAACCATAAACATCACCTCAAAATTTTAATTAAAAATAAAAATAAACAAAATCCAATACAAAAAGAGCAGTTAGTACTGCCAGGACCAAGACCAGAAAAAACAATTATGTGAATTAATAAATTTTTGATTAAAAAAGACTCTACTTTTAAAAATTAAAGAAGTAGCTAAAAAAGAATAAAATATATTATAAAATTGGTAGATAAAGTCCTCTCTCACAAAAATTTCCTTTGAGGAAATTAATCCCAGTCCGACATATCAGTCCACCGTAAAATTACTTTCAAGATTGTAATATAAAAATTTTGTTA
>JABXJV010000324.1 GCA_013375355.1 Candidatus Helarchaeota archaeon | reverse complement strand
CAACTTACTTATGAGAAGATCAAACGACCAGAAGTTTTGTATCATCGTATTGAGCTTTTTTTTATTCTTGAAATAGGTGGGAAGTTCGGCATCTCGAATGTGGGATAAATCTCCCACAACATACCTAGAAATTAGATTATTCTTTAATTTTCTGACCAAATCAGCAATAATATTATTCATGTAATTAGCTAATTTTCGCTTTCTCTTTAAAAATAACCTTCTTATCCTTTTGGTGCTGTATCTCCCATTTTCTTTTTTGGCAATACTTTGAAGGTCATATATCTTTTTGGATAGTTTCATGTATTCTTGAAAAATATGTTCTGACGGATAGAGAACGACAAAATCTTTCGCATTTTTAATATAATTGACTAAATATCGCTTTATGCCAATATCTCCACTTGAAATGTATCTGGAGTTTTTTTTGATTGGAGTTGTTTTGGGTTCTACTACTTGATAGGCATAGAATTTCTTAATACAAGAGATATATTTTAACTCCATGCGTTTTTGAGTTCCCCTCCACTTTAATAACCCATTATATTTTATTTTTAGTAGTCCTTTAATCCCATATTTTTGTTTTAAATCCTTTGGACAGCTGATATAAATGTTTTGGTCATCAATTCGATAACAATCATTGCGACATATCAATAACGAGGGAGTTGTTTGGTTTACCCTTCGATTCTTAAAATATCTAGGGAGTCCAACCTTATTTTTTATTTTTTTCGATTTAATCGAACCGAAGAATGCGTTCCATGCCTCTTGCAATTTATTTAAAATTTGTTGGGAATAAGCACTCCCCAAGGATTTATAAAGGGGATGAGTTTTTAGCGTTTCAGCAAGTTTAAAACTTGAAGGGATAGTTTGTCTTTTAAAAAATGCTTGTCGTTTCTTATAGTTTCCTAAGTTCCATATCGCACTACTACGGATTAACATATCTTTTAAAATCCTTGCCTGTTGTTTTGTAGGCTTTAATTCGATAGTATTAGTCCGCTTCATTCTAAATATACATTAGAAATGCGCAAAATATATATTTTACTATATATAAAGCCGGAACTTTGCGCAAAATCATTTTTAAAAAAATAATTACCTTTTTATTTCAATTCAATAATACTATAATTTGATTGCATTCATCCCCCACTTAAAGTCGGGGGTTTTCTGCAAGTCTTTAGGTGAAATAGAAATATTTCAAATTCAAAATAATTTGATAATGTTTATAAAACGCTAGAGTTGAGGAAATTGGATGAGTATGATCAATTTGATTTAGAGTATGCAAAACATTTAATTATAAGAGGATTACTAGGTGCGGTTATTGCTACAATTTTAAGTGCAATTGCTTATTTATTAGTATTACCAGAAAATGCATTCAGGATTTTTAAAGGTGTAACCCAATTTCAACAAGATTTTCTTGTTATAAATCCAGTAATTACTACGGGTATGGTAGTATTAACTATGTCATTAGTCTCGCCAACGACTATATTTCTTCCTGTTTTTAATCCAGCCGATGCTTTTCCTTTAGCTATAGCTGCAGTCGTAATTTGGATTATTGTGGGAACTACTATGGGTCTTATTTCTAAAAATTGCTGGAAGGGAGCTGAAGCAGCATTTTGGTCTACTTTAATGACATTTGTATTAGCAGTTATTTTAGCTCTTGTTGCAGTTTTCAGTATCGGACTTTTAATAGGTGGAACTATAGCTGCATTTGGATGGTTTCTTATAATTGTTGGCTCGGCCTATCTTGCTGCACTTACATTTGGAATTTCATTGGTTTTTGGTTTTATCGGAGGTTACATTGGGTCAAAAATATTTGAAGAATATTAAAATTTTTTATTTGACTATGTTAGATGAAGATATGAACTAATAAAAATAGTAATTTATTCAAATTATTTTCATTCTTTTTTATTTTTGGACTTTTTTCCGGTTTTTTTTGCTTTTTTAGATTTTTTAGCTTTTCTTGTCTTTTTAGACTTTTTAGCTTTTTTTGCCTTTTTAATCTTTTTAGTTTTTTTTATCGTTTTTTTAGCGTTTTTATCTTTATCAGCTTCAATTTCTTTTTCTTTAACTTGTTTTTTTTGTTTAGCAGGCTTTTTTGGATGTTGAGTCCAATTTACACAAGTGTTAAATGGTCTTCTCCCTGGTAATCTCAAATTCAACATTGGATACTTTATATTGAAAGTTTCAAGACAATATTTACAAAATTTATCTCGAATTGGAGTTATTTTACCCTTTTGGGCAACTGGAAAAGAATTTGTACAATCTGGATAATTTGAGCAACCTATAAATCTTTTTTTCGTAGTCTTTGATCTGATAATTCTTAGCTCCCCTTTATCACATTTCGTACAGTTTCCAATTAATTTCTTTTCACGTAGTGTTTTTATAACAGATTCTGCAAGATATTCTCCAATTTCTTTTTCTTGTTTTTTAAAATTATTTAAAATAGGACCAAGTGTATTTCTCACCGATATAAGAACATCTTCACGATTCCGTTTTGCTTGTTCAATTTCACCCATCTCATTTTCTAACTGTCGTGTAAGTGAAGTAGATAAAATTTCTGGGCAATATTTTTTAAAAGTACGAACCACTTCTTGTCCTATATCAGTAATTTCGATAGCTCTTCCCCATACATATCCACGTTGATATAAAATGTCAATAATATTTGCCCTTGTTGCTTTAGTTCCAATTTCATTTTTTTCCATTAATTTTCTAAGCGAATTTGGATTAAGCCTTGAAGGTGCTGAATCAAATTTTTCATTTAAATTAATATCAAAAGGGATTTTCTGACCAATTGTTAATTTGGGAAGTAAAATTTCCTTAGTTTTTGAGTATGGATAGAATTCTAACCAACCTTCCTCTAAGATTTGTCTCCCTCTAAGATAGAAAGTATGTCCATTGACGCCGATATGAGTTTTCATACTTTTAATTTTTGCTGGATCTGCAAAAATAGCAAAAAATCTTCTAACTATTAATTCATAAAGTTTTTCTTCAACACTTGATAATGTTTTTGGTAAATCTCCTGTCGGTAAAACTGGAGGGTGTGCAGGATCTGTTTTTTTTCCTTGTGTAGGGACTAACTGCTTCTTCGATAATATTTTATTTGCTAGGTTTGAAAATTTTGTAGATTTTTCTAATGATTTTAAAATTGTCTTTACATCAATATCGGTTGGGATAATTTCATTTGATGTTCGTGGGTAACTTATTAGACCAGAAAGATATAAACGTTCGCTAATTTTTAAAGTCTGCGATGGAGTATAACCAAAAAAATTATATGAATCTGTCTGTAAATGGCTTAGATTAAATGGTGCTGGGGGTTTTCTGCTCATTTCTCTTTCTTCAATTTTTTTAATTTCTCCATCCTTACCTTTACATTCGGAAATTACTTTTTCCGCTTCTTTCTTATATTTAATGCGTTTTAAAGAGTATTCTATATCAAATTTTTTAGTTCCGATTTTAGACTTTCCTTCAATTGTCCAATATGGCTTTGGAACAAAACTTTGAATTTTTCTCTCTCTTTCTTCTATAAAGGTTAAAGTAGGACCTTGTACACGTCCAATGGTCAATAAATAAAATTTAAGGGTATCTGTGCTTTTTACCGCAGAAACTAAAGCTATTGAAAGGTTAATTCCATAAATAAAATCAATTTCGTGTCGTGTCAGCCCCGCTTCAATCAAATTATAATCTAAGCTAGGAAGTAAATTATTATATGCATTTAATATTCCTTTTTGAGTTAAGGTTGAAAATTTCATTCTTTTTGCTGTTTCATCTGATCTAGGCGGGCAACAAAATTTTAAGATATTATAGCCGATAGTTGACCCCTCTAAATCATAATCACAAGCGTTAATAAATGTTTTACAGTTTTTAGATAATTTTTCAATAAACTCTATAAAACCTTTAGTGTGTTTTGCCTTTTTATCTTTTATATATGAGGCAACCCATTTTGTATCCCAAAAAGGATATTTCCATTTGTTTTCTTCGTCTTGTCTCTCAACAGTAAATAAATGTCCAATACCAGATACAATTAAAATGTCCTCATTATCTCTTCTCGCTTGATAAAAAGTTACCTTATCCTCTTTTAATTTTTTAGGCTTTCCTGATTCATCCAAAATCTTTGATATCTTATCACATGCTGTTGGTTTTTCACAAATTATCAATTTTGAATATGTAGTAGCCATTTTAATCAAGCTCAAAATAGGACATATAAATAATAGAATTTAATTCATTTTAATTCTTTGTTAAATATATTTTCCAATTCATCATATTGTACATTTCTAATTCCCCTTATTTTTTCTTTAGCACCTGTTAAATTAAAAATAGTGGCATTAGACCATGTACTTACCCATTTAATTAATGATTTAGCAATCCTTAATTTCTTAATTTTAATTTTACTTGCTACAACATCTTCTTTCAACGAAGGTTTAGAATATTTGCCTATAATATTTCCAAAATCAAATCCAACCAAAAATATCATTTTCGCTTCGAAAAATTCTGCAATAAAGACCCCTCTATCTCCATCTGTAAAACCTCCAAAATTTTTTACTTTCCCAATAGGTCTGGTTTGTGTTGTACCGATTATCTTTTCAAATTTTGGAACATATTTTTTTAAAAACGGAATATTATCGCCGTGAGCATGAACAAAACTAATGGTTCCTTTCTCATTAGTAGTTAATAAATCATTAATATCTCCATCTAAATCTGTAACGCTAATTTGAGGAAATATATGATGTTTGATAAGTGCGGAAATTGATCCATTTGCCGCAATGTTTACAAATTTTTTATCAAATATATTCGTTTCTGACAAATCTTCAATATTTTTTTCTAAAGAAGGACCACATCCATAAACGAATATAATTTGATTTGAAATAAGGGATTTGGCCTGATTCAAAGCATTTGAAGTATCTTTAGATTTCAATAGCTCATCTAATAATTTAGTAGCTTTTTCATCTTTTAAAAAATTTAATTTTGAGTCTTTCTTAATTTTTTTATACCATGGTTTCCAAGTATCCCAATTCGTCTGGAACACTCCCGATTTTTTTATTTGTTTATTTATTAAAAATTTAAAATAGATTAGATGTAAAAAAGTTTTATTAGCATATTTTTAAATTTTGCATAAAAAGAAAAAGAAAGATTTATTCAAAGTGAAACGTTAATGGATAAATCAAAAATAAGAAAATTAGGACTCATCGTTAATCCCATTGCGGGAATTGGAGGAAAAGTTGGGTTAAAAGGTTCTGATAGTAAAGAAATTTTGGAAAAAGCATTTAAATTAGGGGCTGAACCTATCTCTCCGATAAGGACTCAAGAATTTTTGAAAAATTTAAATCCAGTTAAAAGTGCTATTACTATAATTTGTTATCCAAAGGAAATGGGAGAAAATACGGTTCGCGAATGTGGATTTACACCTAATGTAATTGGAAAAATTGAAGAAGGAAAAACTAAAGCCAAAGATACAAAAAGGGCTGCTTTGGAAATGCGCGATTTGGGGGTTAAATTAATTGCTTTCGTAGGAGGGGATGGTACTGCTCGAGATATTTTTGATTCAATTGACCAAACAATTCCTGTTCTTGGGATACCTAGCGGAGTAAAAATATATAGCAGTTGTTTTGCCATCAACCCAAGATCTGCTGCAAGAATTTGTATGAAATTTCTATGGGAAGAATTGCCGATTAGAGAAGGGGAAGTATTAGATATAGATGAAGAAAAATACCGTGAGCAAAAACTAGATATCAAATTTTATGGTAACTTACATGTTCCTTATGAGCCAACTTTACTCCAAGATAGCAAAATGGCTAGCCCATTTACAACAAATGAAAATGAAAATCAAATGGGAATTGCACACCAAATAATCGAAGAAATGGATGATAAGATGATATATATTTTAGGACCTGGGACTACAGTTATGGCAATAACCGAAGTATTAGGGGAAGAAAAATCTCTGTTGGGTGTGGATTTACTCCAAAATAAAAAAATAATAGCCTTGGATGTTGGTGAAAAACAAATTTTAGATATTATTAAAGATAAAAGTGTAAAAATCATTGTTTCACCCTTAGGTCGTCAAGGAATCTTATTTGGTCGCGGTAATCAACAAATTAGTCCTCGAGTGATACGTGAAGTAGGAATAAATAATTTAATTGTACTCGCTACACGTTATAAATTAAGGACAATTAACCATCTTAGAGTTGATACTCAAGATCCAAAATTAGATGAAGAAATGAAAGGATATATCCGTGTCCTTGTTGATTATAATGAATTAAGAATGATGAAAGTCGAATAGTTAGATATTTATATTTTGATGTGGAAAAAATATTATTTGATAGTAAGATTTTATAACTTTTATTTGAGGTTTTTATAAAATAAGCTTATTTATGAATTGTTTAAAAGAATTAAATTAAAGGACTTTACCAAAATTCTTTAATAAATTTAATTATAATATGAATTAAATTAAAAAGCAAATTAGAGTCGTTTCCTAGGAAGAACTTATTGTGGGTAAGACTACACGTAAAGTCAAGAATTTTTTAAAGAGTATATTCCATCGTCCAACTGTTCATGTAGGAAAAGAGAATATATTACTTGGGATTTTATTAGTTTGTATCATAATTTTAGCTTTTACGGTTAGAATATTTCCGGTACTGTATTCTTACCCAATTCTTAAAGCATTTGACCCATATATTCAATACAGTATCACAGAACATATCATAGAAAATGGCTATTTTTCCCTGTTTACTTGGGTAAATACACAAGCATGGTATCCAATGGGATATGATATGTACACATTCTTACCAGGCTTACCATTTATGGCGGCTACGCTTTATAACATTTTACAATTCTTTGGAGTAAATATATCTGTATGGGAAACTTGCATTATATTTCCTGCCGTAATGGGGACCGCTTCAACTTTTTTGATGTTTTTTTTAGGAGATGTTTTAGGTAATAGGAAAACTGGATTAATAGCATCATTTCTACTTTCATTAAGTCCGGCATATCTACAAAGAACAGTTGCTGGGTTTTTTGATAACGAGACCGTTGGAATTTTCTTTATAATATGGGTTTTATACTTCTTTATTCGTGCTTTAAAAAATGATTCACTTATATCTGCATTATTTTCAGGATTAGGACTTGGAGCGTTAATGTGTTCTTGGGGTGCATACACTTATATTATTGATTTATTACCACTTACAGCTTTATTATTAATATTAACGAAAAGATATTCCCGTCGCTTATTGATTAATTATACAATTACTATAGGCATGGGATTTTTTATCGGTACTCGATTTCCGGTAAATACTATTGAAATATTATTTGATGTCACAACCCTAATACCTATAGCTTTGATAGGTCTCCTTTTATTATGTGAGCTATACGAAAGGTGGAAAAATTCTCATGCAATTATTGCTCTCAAAACGAATTGGAGGAAAATTATTGGCTATATTTTAGGAGGAATTATTGTATTACTAGGAGTTTTGTGGTTAACTGATGCTTTAGATGCTTTCTTAATATTATTGGAGAAGTTACCCTTTGTGGGGATTGGCGGGAGAAATTTAGCGGTTTTAAATCCATTATCTGCTGCATTTATAACTCAATCAGTAGGAGAACACCTTCCTTCTCCATGGAGTGTTTATTACTATAATTTACACGTATTATTGATAATATTACCAATTGGGTTCTTTTTTCTATTTAAAAGGCTGCGAGAAGAAGATTTATTAGTTATTTTATTTGGAATCACAACCTTATATTTTTCTGGTTCTTTTATAAGACTTCTTTTGATTCTCGCTCCTGCTGCAGCATTAATTAGTGCATTTGGTCTTACAAGTTTACTCAAACCGTTTTCACAAATTTTTAGAAAGAAATATGTTCTTGTCAGACGAAGAAAAAGATACGCTACTTTAGTAAATAGACAAGCTAGCGTAGGAATTTTTGCATTAGTTGGTTTCTTATTGATTTTATATTCAATTCACGGAATTTACACATCAGCCTACCAACTTTCTGGATCTGCTATGCAACCCGCAGGATTACATGATTGGGAAGAAACATGGTCGTGGATGAGGTCTTCTTTACCTCCTGGTACTGTTGTATGTTCTTGGTGGGACTATGGTTACTGGATTACTAAAGCAGGCAACCAGACTTCAAACGCTGATAATGGTACCATTAAAGCTACACAGATTGCTCTTATTGGTAGAATGTTTATGGCAGATGACGAGCTAGAATCAATAAAAATATTACAAATGTTAGGCTCCGATTATGTCTTGGTACATTGGGGCTATTATACTGGAATTGGCGGTGATGAAGGTAAATGGGTCTGGATGTTAAAAATAGGTTACGAAAACCCGATTCTAAACTTAATAACATATCCATTAATAATCTGGGATTATTACAATGAAGAAACTGGTCTACCTAACGGTACATTCTTTCAATCAACCATCTGGAAAATGCTAACTTGTGGAGAAATATACTTTCCAGATATGGATGCATATGGCGAAATTCAACAAAATTACTTATATTCCACTTTCCACTACCGAATGCATACAAACGTTGATGCGAGAGGAAAATTATGGAAAGATCGCTACCCATTTAATGATCCTGGAAATAATTTCAAGGAAGTTGGCGGATTTGACCATCAAGCATATGAAATAAGATATAATGGCTTGGATGCACAAGTTCCGGGATTAAAATATTTCGATATAGCATTCTTTTCAAAAAATCACTTAGTAAAGGTATATAAAATAAATTACGAATTAGCAGCTTTACAAGCAAAAATAAAAAAGTTCGCTCTTTATAATAACGGAATTTCAACCTTGAAGTTGGAAAACACAGGTGAAAAACCATTTAAAATTACATCTATTAAGATTGGTGATGAAGAAGTTTCAAGTTCTGATGTTCTGTCTGGACAAGATAAAAATAATGTATCTATTGGCGATGAGTTATTAATAAGAACAACAGGAAAGAGATTCGATGTTAACTCAACCGAGACAATACAAATAACAATTCAAGATTTGGAAGATGCTACACTAGTAAATCCAAATATATTTTCTTCTGATAAAGTAGAAGTTTCTCCTACTTATAATATGACTGTCATCCAAGACGAAACATTCATTTATAGCAATGAAACCGCTTTTATTACAATTAAAAACACAAATAATAGCTATCTTAAAATTGATAATATAACATTTGACGATATAACAAGTGGAAATGTAACAAAGTCTGTGACCTTTCAATCTGGACAATTTACAGATTTGAATGGCACTACACCCGAAATAATTAACGAAAATGAAACCGTAAAGATCATAATTCCTCCCAATTCTATGATTGCACCTGGGAACTTTGATAATCTTCTCCCTAACTCATTATATAACATTACTGTAAGGGCTGCATGGGAAAATTTAACACGGGTTGTAAAAAAATCAGTAATATCTAATACTTCGTGTCTTACGTTGTTAAATGCTTCTGCCTATGGAAATGAAACTGTATTTTTCACCTTAAACAATACTGGGTCAACTGATGTTACTATTAATAGAACTTATTTAGCTGTTCCTTACTTTAATTACTATACTTCCCCTCAAATTGGTGATGGGAAAAGTTCAAATCCCTGTGTTTTAAAACCAGGTGAAATTCAAAATTTTTCCGTTATATGGTATCCAGAACATGAAAAATTGAACTTGAATGTTTCAGAGACATTATTTTTAAACATCACAACGGTTGAAACGCTTGATGCAGAAGCGACTAACTATGAATTTATAACTATTGCAAATGCAGCTGGATATGCCGTAAATATTACTGATGAGGCATATTCGAATGAGACACTTTATGTATATGTAAAAAATATAGGTAATTATACAATTGAAGTGAGTGATTTTTATACTGACAACTTTCCAACAACTGATTTTATACCACTCAATAATAGTAAGATTATAGATCCTGGAGATACAACTCATTTTCGAGTACATACTACATATAATCTAAATTATACTGACACTCCAGATGTGGGAGTTAGAACTTTCGAAGGGGCAGAAAGTGGTATATCTGTATTTGTAAACCGAAGCGGTAATGTAAATATAACAGTTGCTGAAGCAAACTTCACAGGATTTGCCTTAGTCAATGTCAATAATACTGGAGCTTCGCAATTAATAATAAAAGATTTTAGAATTAATACTATTGCTCCCACTGAAGAATACATTATAGAGCGTGAAAATTTTGAACCAAATGATGCGGCTGGTATTATTTTAAATCCTGGTGAAAATCAAACCTATAATTTAACTTTACCATCAGAAATCGCGCATGCTACTAGCGTACGAATGACAATAAATGTAACAACTTGGGAAGGGGCTTATAATGTAACGGATCTGACTTGGAATGTTGGAATCCTCTTAGAGGATATTCTAATGATCGAAAATGGAAATGTAACATTTAATGTTACAAATATTGGAAAAGCAACTGTTTCCATTTACCATGTGAATATTACACGTAACCAAACTCAAACATTTTATGCTTATAATACAACTCCCGCAAATATTTCTCTCCTAAGTGGTCAAAGTGCAAGACTTTACGTAAATTCTTCCTTATTAATTGGTAATTTTAGTAAATATGCTTTATTAAACGTTACAGCAAATTTCACCATAAATAAATCAGATTTAGTATTCGCAGTACCTCAAACAGCTAATGGCTCTTTATCCATTCTTTTAGAGACTGAAAACTTTACTATTTTAACAGATTATCCCAATACAATGGCATTTGATAACGGTACTTTTAATACTAAAACCGCAAATGATACTGTAAAAATAACAGTAATGAACACAGGATCTTTCAATATTACTATTGATAAATTTAAACTAAAATTAAATAATGGATCATGGATAGAATTTAATTTTTCAGATCCCTCTGGTGTTTATAAGAATTATACTTTAAAACCATATAACAAAGTTACTTTCTATAATGTTTCAATTAATAATAAAAATAGGACAACCTTTATTGAGCTCAATGTCACTGACAATTTGCCAATTAATGTGACAACTTTATCCAATCTTTTCAAATCGCTGAATCTCACAATATTACGTAATCAGGCAAATCTGACAATTCAACCAGAAAATATTACAAGAGCGGATAGTCAGAATGAGAAAATCAATTTAACAATTACAAATTATGGTGATAGAATAATAATTATGAACGATATTTTCATTGGAAATGATTCAGATTACACAAATTACAATGATATAAGTAAATTCAATACAGAAGCTAAAAGAACTATATATCCTGGTCAGACCATATTATATTCTAATATAGATGTCACTAATAAAGATCCATGGGATGATGATCCTTGGCTTATTGAAAATTTGGAAGTTAAATTCTGGATAACAGCTGAAGAATGGCCCTCAAAGTCCAGTACTCCAGTAACGCGAACAATAATTGCATATGACAGCTTTATTTAATTCTACATATCTTCTATAAAAAAGTCTTTTTTTTAAAATTTTAATTAAATAAGAAAATAATATTAAATTGAGTCAGATTATGTATATGCCTTTTTAGAAAAATTTCCTTCTCCACCTGAGCTTTTTATTGAGTCCAATGCAACTTTAGATGCATCATTTAAATGTTTTTCGGCAATTTTATAAGTTTTTGCTCTAACTTCAACTCTATATTTTGGTGTCCCATCTAAGAATATAACAATTTCAGTATTCGGTTCAGTGGGAATTTCCAGAGCTTTAAGTAGCGCATCTCTTATTTTTTCAACACCATCCGAATCATAAGATCGGAGCTCTAACATTCCAGCAACTTTCACTAAAGGACTTTCAACTTGAGTTTTTGCCAATTTTAAAATAACGGGTAGCCAATCTTCTGAAATTTTTAAATTTTTTAAAGCAGACTCTCCTTTTGCTTTAATTTCTTCAAATCCGCTGAAAACACTTTTAAATTTTTTTTCAAATATTACTCCAAATTCATTGTATGCATCTTCGATAGTTTTAGCTTCACCAAGCTTTGAAAATTCTTCAGCTGCCATTTTTAATAAAATTTCAGCCTTTTGTGTACGTTTCCAGAATTGAATTTTTTCCTTTTTATCCTGTTGAGAGACTCGACGTAGTGATAAATCAATGTGCCCTTT
>JABXJV010000323.1 GCA_013375355.1 Candidatus Helarchaeota archaeon | reverse complement strand
GCGGTACTGAAAAAAAGAGGTTTCATAGGGGCCTGGGTAAAAAGGATAGAGATCAGTTTGATAAAGTTGATGAGGTCATTTCTGTATCCGGTGCTCTATTTGCTTCAAAACGGGAGATATTTGAAAAAATTGGTTTATTCGATGAAAATTTTTTCCTCTATTTTGAGGAAACGGAAATGCACATAAGGGCACGAAGGGCAGGATATAAGATAGTTTATACACCTTACAGTAGAATCACACATTATTTAGGAAAAAGTCCTAAAAGAAAAGGTGAAGTCAAGAGATGGTTTAAAGAAAGCGAAAATTATTTCAATAAAAAACTTGGCTTTGCAAAGGAGTAAATGGTGGATTTTTGTGTCATTATGACTGTTTGGAATTTTAATAATAAAATTAGTTTTGTTATTGAGAGGGCTTATGATCTTTTTGATCATATAATTGTACTGGATACTGGCTCGACAGACGGGAGCGTTGAGACCTTGCAGAAGCTGGAAAAGAAAGGCCTGATAGAATTTTACCACTATAATAAAGATAGGGGGGCAGGGCGAGATAGCAATTTTTTATTAGAAAAGGTGAATGCATATAAACCTGAATGGATTGTTAAATTGGATCATGATGAATACTACGAAGATTCTCTTTATGATGAAATAAAAAAAATTCGAGACCTTTCCGATAAGTATGGATGGATTACAAGTTACCGTGTTACTTTATGGAAAAATACCAATAAATACCGCATTGATAGGAGATATAGATGGTTTCATGAAAATACCATGTTCAGGTGGAAAGAAGGATTAACATATCCGGAGGATGCAATCCATCATATGGAAAGAATTCCAGAATCCTTGATGAAGTTAAAAAAATATAAAACAAAAGCACGATTAATACATCTTTCCCAGATAGATAAAAAAAGAATAAAGCTCCAAATTGAAAGGTTAAAGGAGTTCGAGAGAGACTGGACTGATAATTATTATCCTGAGAAATTGAAATTAAAGGTTTTTAAAGAAAAATTGAGAAAAGGAAAGAGAAATTGAGCATTTTTTTATCGGT
>JABXJV010000322.1 GCA_013375355.1 Candidatus Helarchaeota archaeon | reverse complement strand
CTGAAATGACAATCAAAGTTTCTGCACCAGGGAGAATTTGTTTATTTGGAGAGGATCAAGATTATATGGGCTTATCTGTAATAACGGCAGCCATTAATCTTAGGACTTATATTGAAGGTAATTATTCCAATAGGGATAAAATTTCTATAGATTTACTCGATATTCGCCAAAAGGATGATTTTTATTATGATGAACTCCCAAATTATAGAAAAAAAAGAGATTATTTGAGATCAGGTTTTAATATTCTAAAAAGAAAGGGTTTTGAATTATCAAAAGGATTATCTTGTAAAATCTGGAGCAAGCTTCCTATTGGTGCAGGATTGAGTAGCTCTTCTGTATTAGTAGTTGCATGGATTAAATTTCTAAGTGAACTATTTAATCTCAACCTAAATCCAGAAAAAATTGCAGACCTTGCTTATCAAGCCGAGGTTGTGGAATTTAAGGAAAAAGGAGGGAATATGGATCATTTTGCCTCCGCTTTGGGTTATGGCATGTTTATGGAATGCATTACTCCCCCTCATATAGAAAAGATTGATTTAGATTCCATTAAAAATTCCTTTGTAATAGGAGATACATGCGAAAAGAAAAAAACTCTTCAGACACATAATGTTAGAAGGGCGGAATTTGATGAGGGGATTAGACTTATAAAACATCATATACCTGATTTTGACTTAAAAATAACTCCTATATCAAAAGTAGAGAAATTTTTAAGGCATTTACCTCGAAATCCATCAAAAAGATTGTGGGCTTTGCTTCAAGTTCGTGATGTTGTTACCATGGCTAAAGATGAACTTTCTAAAAATAATCCAGATGCTGTTCATATTGCTGAATTAATCGATCTTCATCATAATGCCATGCGTGATGGACTTGAAAATTCTACTCCAAAAATAGAAAAAATAATTTATGAAACAAAAAATGCGGGAGCTTTGGCTGGAAAAATCGTCGGAAGCGGCAACGGAGGCTGTGTAGTAATATTCTGTCCTGACAATCAACAGAAAATTGCAAATGTAATTAATCATCGTTGTAATGGCAAAGCTTATATAGTTGATATTGATGAAGGAATTAAAAAATATTAATTAATTAAATCATAATAAAGAGGGGAAAATGACAGAAATTAAAACCAATTCATATATGAAGAAGGATCTAAAGCCCGCAACAGTTGATGAGTTAAAATCTGCTTTTGAAAAATGTCATAACTACATTTATGCTAATGAAGGGCTTTTGAAAGAAAAAATATTTAATGAAATCTTAAAATTAATTTTTATTAAAATGGTTGACGAAAAAAGCAATCAAACTTATACTAACTTCTATATTAATGATATTGAATTTGAAGAATTAAAAGGAGGAAAGAAATCTCAATTTAGCAAGAGAATTATTGAATTATTTGAAAAGGTTAAATCTCAATTTTCGGATATTTTTCAAGATCCCAATGAAAAAATCAACTTAAAACCATTGACTCTTGGATTTATAATTAACCAACTTCAAAATTATAGTCTAATTAAAACACCAGTAGATGTTAAAGGGATTGCATTTCAAACTTTTGTCTATGCCCATCAACGAGGTGAAAGAGGAGAATTTTTTACACCAATTCCTGTAATAAATTTGATATTAAAAATTATTAATCCAAAGGAAAATGAGAAAATAATTGATCCCGCTTGTGGTTCGGGGGGATTTCTGGTTGGAACTGTAAAATTAACAAATAAAAATATTCAAAAACAATCAGAATTTGAGATTTGGGGAGTTGATATTAATCCTGACTTAATTAAAGTTGCCAAAATGCAAATGATATTAAATGATGTAGCCCATAACCACATTTTTACTGCTAATAGTCTATTATCCCAAAATAATTTAGAATCCTTTGATGTTTTAATGACAAATCCCCCGTTTGGTTCTAAGGGTAAAATTTCGGACAACCAAATATTAAAAGGTTTTGAATTAGGCTATAAATGGAGTCAAAAAGAAGGAAAATGGAAAAAAGGTAAATTAGTTGATGGACAAGCACCTGAAGTACTTTTTATTGAGAGATGTTTACAATTTTTAAAAAACGGTGGCCGAATGGCAATTGTTCTGCCTGGTGGGATCCTTGAGAATCCAAGTCAAAAATATATTAGAAAATTCATTAGAAATAAGGCAAAGGTACTAGCTATTATAAAACTTCCCCAAGAGACTTTCATTCCCTATGGGACGGGTATAAGTGCTTCTATTTTATTTTTACAAAAACTATCACCACATCAAATTAAGGAAGAAATACAAAAAAACTACAAAATCTTTTTTGGAATTATTGAAAACATTGGATATGAAGGAACAAAAATCGGAAAATTGGTTTATAAGAGAAATGAAAAGGGAGAAATCATTAAAGATGAGAAGGGTGTTTCTATAATAAATGAAGATATCACAGAAATAACAGAAGCTTATAAAGATTTCATCGAAAGCAAACAATTCGTTAATTCTAACAAAATATTTTTAAGAAATTATAATGAAATCAAAGGAAGATTCGATCCAAAATTTTATCAACCCATGTATAAAGAATTGAGAAAAAATTTACTAAAAGCAGGGGCAGTTCCTCTAGAAAAAGTTGTTAATATTATTTCAAAAAAAGCGCAGATTTTAAGAAATCCTGAAGCTCTAATAAAATATATTGAAATAGGTGATATAAACACCATTTCGAGTGAACTAATTTCATACAATGAAATGAAAGTATATGAAGCTCCCAGCAGAGCAAGCTATGAAGTTAGAAAGGGAGATCTTATCACAGCAGTTGCTGGTGTTTCAACAGGAACTAAGAAACATGCTTCAGCATATATAACAGAGGAATTTGATGGTTGCATTTGTACCAATGGTTTTAGAGTTTTAAGAACAAAAAATGAGGAATTGAATTTAGATCCATTCTATTTACTATACTTTCTCAGATCGAAGGAGTTTTTGATGCAAATGTATCGATATCGAACAGGTGCAACAATTCCTGCAGTTTCTGATACAGATTTAAAGAAAATTCTGATTTTAATCCCTGAAAAAAGAATTCAAGATGAAATTGTTAAAAAAGTAAAGAGAAGTTATAGATTAAGAAGAGAATCGCAAAAAATAATGAACAAATTAGGCAATGGAATGTTTAACGAAATATAATGCTCGTTTTCCCAATAATTTTATTGAAAAATAGTTATATTTAGGGTAATTACCTTAATTATTTTTGTGCAAAATAAATTTTGATAGCAATATAAACTAATTTGAGTTAATTTATTCTCTCTTTTATGGTAACTTTTACAGATATAGAACTTTAATTTATTATTTTTTTATTTTTCTTCTTTATGGCTAATTTATTTAAACTCATAAAAATTACCGGTAATTACTGGTAATTACCCTAACAATGAACATTATGATTGGAGATACAATCTAAAGTTTTATTGAATTGGAATTAAAGTAATGATATATTTAGAGAAAAATAAGAGTAAAAACAGTCACATGTCGGAAGTTAAAAAAAGATTATCAAATCCTAAAGAATTTGGTATTTTTCTGTCAAGAATTTCTGCATAGCTGCAATCCGAGTAACTTAAAAAAAAGAAAAAATTACTTCTTTTTTTTATACAACCAAGTTATCGTCTATATAATAGACCATTTTTCTTATTTATTTGCTTCAACCCTTCAAAAGCTTTATTTGCAGAGATGCTAAGAATCCAAACACAAACTTTGAAACATTATATCTTTTTTATATTAGTTTGGAACTTAAAGATGAAAAATATAATTCATTGGCATTTTTAAAATCTTCTTTTATTTTTTTTATTTTATCTTCATCTTGAATTTTACAAAAATCGATATAAAAATCAATAATCTCATTTAAATGACTTAGAACTTCTTTTGGATCTTTTTTAAATTTCT
>JABXJV010000321.1 GCA_013375355.1 Candidatus Helarchaeota archaeon | reverse complement strand
TTGGAAGAATCCGAATCTACCGTTTTAAGATTGAAAATGTCAAAATTAGGGCTTTGAAGAACTTGTTTGATCTTTGGGAGGTAAAACAATTCCAATAAAGGTGAGTAGAGTATGGTAGAAGGATCTGAAATTATTAAAACTGACACAACTCAGGAATCGGAAGAACCAGAATCAGACTTACCAGAGATGCCAGAGACATTAATTGATATTACCAGTGTCGGAGTAATGGTAGAATTTTACACAAGAGATGGTATGCAGGACAACGAATTTATCTCCTTTGAAAATAAAAAACATAAAACTTGGTTACGAAGAGCAATAACTCAAGAAATTGCTAAGCTGGAATCTGTCCTTAAAAAACTGGATCTTTTTGAACAAGCTATGGATGATATAGAATGATTGAAAACAGCGATTTTCTTCCTCACATCCTTTTTTTTCATAAAAATATGAGCTATACAGGGATTTGAAAATTAAAATGTCAAGCGTTAAAATCAGCATAGATTCAGAATTAAGAAAAAAGGTTAGGGAATGGAAATCGGGAAAGCGTTATTATTCAGATCTTGAAAATTGGGTTAATAGTGCTGAAAGACTGCGGAAAGCAAAAGAGATTATAGCTAAGTACCTCAAAGATGAAGGAAGGTTAGATCCATATGAATCGGATTACTTTGTCCTTAAACAACGCACCAATACCACTTTGTACGAAATAAAATTAATTATTGATCTAATTGTGTATGAAAATTGTTTTTGGGATTGATTAATATGTCTAACACAAAGACTGGTAACAATAGACTCAAAATTGTCTCGGTAAAATATTCTGAGATAGTGGACAACAATCTAACTTTTTCAATTAATTACTGTTTTAAGGATTTACAAATCTTCAACACGATTTTATTTGTAAATAGTTTTATGGCGCTATTAAAATATCAGTCTTTTCTGACTATAATATTAATTTTATTTTTTATCACTATAGAATCGAATTATTTATGTTAATGGGAATAGTTACTAATTTTTTATATATAAATGAGAAATTACATAATAGAAAATAGTTGGTGAAAAAAAGTGGAATGGATCACATATCTATTAATGATACCAAAAACATTTGCAGAGGATTGTGGTAATTTATTCAAAATTTTAAATCCCAAAGTGTCAATTGATAAAAATTTGGATAAAAATATTAAGTTTTTATTCCATATCCAATTAGAAAATCTAAACAAAGTCGAATTTTGCCCCAATATTTGTTTCTATCAATCAGATGATGAAAAATTCATAGATGAACGTGCCTATATTTTCACCGATCGTATTTATCCCGAACACAAGAGAATTATATTTGATAATTATTTTATGATAAAGGAGATTATGAGAAAAAAAAGTGTCTTTATTAGTCCAGAAGCTTGGGAGGATTACCGTTTCTGGGAACTTAAAATAATTTTAAATAAGTTAAATAAATTAAAAGAAGAGAAAGAAAAGATAAAGAGCGGGAAATATTATTTGATCTTTAATACTATCGAGAGTGAACTTTGGGGTTACTATGAGCTCGTCGAAGGCAAAACCCGAAGTTATTATAGTCAATATCCCGAAGAAAATATTCATTACAATTCTTGTAAGGAAATACTTATCAATCCCAAGATTCTCCTACCAGAAATTTATGTATTGTATTTAGGAGGTCGTTACGATACTGGTGAGCCTCTTTGGGAAAAACCATTTTTAGGAGAAAAACCATTTTTTATCCCCGGAAGGGCAGATGACGAAATACCAAAAAACAAGTATGGGGAATGGGATTGGTATTTTATATAGTTTTTTAAAAATCTTCTTCTTATTTAATAATCTTAGAAATCCTTTTCTAAATGTCAATATTGAGGTATTATCATGAAAGAATCCAAATCTGCTCAATATCACTCAAAAATTTCAAAAGACTACGATAATATGTATCAAGAAAAGTATTGGGATATACATACAGCAATTGAGCTATCAAAACTTAATAAATATCTTCCAAAACAAAAATCTAGAATTTTAGATGCTGGTGGAGGCACAGGAAATTTCACTATAGAATTTGCAAAACAGGGTCATGAAGTCATTTTAACTGATATTTCATTTGGAATGCTTGAAGAGGCTAAAAAGAAAATCAAGAAATTAGGATTAGATGATAAAATTAGAATTCTAAAACAAGATATAACAAATATGAAGGATCTAAAATCAGGTTATTTTGATTTTGTAGTTTCGTTGGGGGATCCTGTTTCATATTGCCAGAAAGAAGAAGAAGCTATTAAAGAATTAGCAAGAGTTGCAAAATCAGGTTCATATGTTTTTATTACAGTTGATTCTTTTTTCAATACAATGCTTAAACTTATTATGGATATGAATTATAGAGAGCTTGAAAATTTAGAAGAAACAAGTAAAACCCGATACCCTTTTGATTTCATTGAACATAATTTCAAGGTAGATGAGCTCAAAAACTTGTTTGAGAAATATAATCTCCGGGTAATTGAAGTTTTTGGATTATTAAACCTCGTTAATAAAATTGAAAAAGAAAAATTAGAAAAAATTCTATCTAATGAAAAAAATTTTGCGATTATTAAAGAATTAGAGTTAAAATATAGTAGTGAACCGTCAATTATTGGAATAGCAGGTCATATAGGTATTGTTGGCAAGAAAAAATAAATTATAACTTCAAAAAATGTGAATTATAGGGAAATGGTATCAATGAAAAATACTAATGATAATGAAGAAGAAGAGGAAGAAGTTTTTTGGTTAGTTTCGCAAGAAAATATCGAAGCAAGACGATGGTTAAATAAATTAGATAAATTAAATCGGATAAATATAAAGCATATTATATTTACTAGAGTAGATGAATATTGGGATGGTCCATTAGCAGGTATTGCCGAATACAACGGTAAAGAATATTATTCTGTAGCAATATTTGATGAAGAAGCACCTTCTTTAAACATTAATGTAGGTAGATGTTATTTACTATTGGAAATTAATGATAGATTAAAAGAGAAGGGATTTGGGGATGGCGAAATATATTCATATACCGGACCGGATCTTGATTATTCCAACCCAATTGGCTATTTTGGTGGTTCTTTAGAATATTTTATGACACATCCTGATGCGATTAAAAAAAAATAGAAACTTTGAAACCTCTTCAGAAAGAAACTCCTTAACTAACTTGCCAAAATATATTTCAAAAATAGCTTAAGAACAAAAAAGGTAAAGAAAAATTTAAGTTAATAGTCGTGCTGAGCGTGGAGAAGTCTATCCGGTACTTTCTTTTCGCCACGGATTTCAAGTTCAAAACCCGACCCGAATCTAGCAGAACCGACTGGAAACCCCGATTTAGCAATACTACGTGCTGTTCTTTCAGCAGATTTTCGATCAATGAAAGTTGACGTCTCATCCCAAGTAAGAACCCATTTGCTCTCATTAGGTGAAATTGCCAGTACAATTCCTGATTGTGGAACTTTTTCTTGCCTAACAAATTCTTTTCCACTGTATAATAGGAATAACTTTGGAATTTTGCCAACATCCTTTTTAACGAAGCTAGCTACTTCTGTTGCTTTATCGGTTACAGCGACACGTTCTTTAGGGGTCATATCCTCGATTGTTTTATCTAGTTCTGCAATTTTTTCCTCGTGTGCAGATTCTAAATCTTTAATTTTAGAGTCATGTTCCTCTTTTATCTTAGAGATTTCATTTTGTTGTGATTCTTTTAGTTGATTTATTTCGTTAGCATGATTTTCCTTGATTTGATTAATTTCGTTTTTCAATTGTTCAATTTCGTTATTTTTAGCTTCTACAGCTTTTTCAGCAACTTCTTCTTTCTCAGCTTTCAAAATCTCGATTTGATTTTCTAATTCATTTAATTTTTGATCAACTTCGTTTTTATCTCTTGCAATATTTTCTAATTCAAGGTCTTTTTCATTTAATTTTTTTTCCAATTCTGCCATTTTTTCTTTATTATCGTTCATTTGGGCTTCGATATCGCTTATTTCAGAAATTTTTGCCTCAAGTTGTGAGTTTAAATCGGTTTTTTCACTATTTACAGCTTCTAATTGTGAATCGAAATTTGCAACTTTTGATTCATTTTCAGTTATTTTAGATTCAAGTTGTGCAATTTGTTGATTCAATTCCTGTAATTTATTCTCTTTATCGTTAATTTGAGATTTTAAATCTTCTTTTTCATCATTATATGATGTAATAGTATCTTCTAATGTAGTTTTAGATTTAGCCAGTTGATCAATATATTTCTTTAATTCGCCTTCAAGAGATTCTATTGTTTTTGTCTGTTCTTCAATTTTTTTGCGTTGATCCAGAAGGAATTTGCCTGGAACTTTATGATCCTTATCGGGTTTGGATTGTATTTCATACCATTTAATTGACAAAGGCTCGCCTCATATATTCCGTAACTTTTTTTATAAGAATTACATAAAATTTTATTTTTTAAGAATTTCTGATTTTAAAACATTATGAATTTTAAATTAATATCTTTTTTTCTGTCTTTTTATTCAATAAATATTTTCGTTATCAATAAATATTTCGAAAGTTATATTTCTTTTTCTTTTTACAAATTCAACATGTTTAGTTAAAAAATAAGTTATGTGTAATAATTTGAATTTCTTTGTTTTTGTAGCCGTTTTTTCAAACATTCTTCTAAATTTTCTTTTACTTTTCCAATTTTTTCAACTTCTTTTTCAGCTTGGACTGTGTAGTAATCTGCTACCAATTCATTTTTTAGCTCAATAATTTGTTTAATTTTTTTAAGCTGCTCTTCCGTTACGAATTCATCAGTTACTATTACAATTAATTCTTGAAAAAATTGACGATAAAACATTACAAATGGTTTTAATTTCTTCTGCAAATCTATATTTTTATGATAACTAGATAAGAGTGAATTTAATTCTCGATTATAGCGTGCAACCAATTTTGAAAATTGTTCTATATTAAAATTATTTAATGCGTCCGAGATTTCTTTAAAAAGCCCATCTATTTGCTCAAGATACTTTTTAATTTCAGGATCCTTCTCTTCCATATTAAACCAAATCATAATTTTAAATTTCAAATTATTCTCGATTTTTTCACTTAAACTTTTTAAAGTATGTATGATTTAATAAGATGATGATCGCTTTGAATTCAAATTCAGATAATTGACGAAATTCTGAGAGGTCGTCCTGCTAATTTTATTTTTATTGTTATTTAATTATTGAGGTTTTATTTTTGAGTGATCTAACACCAAAAGGTTCGTTTGAAAGGTATAAATTAAGAAGAATGCTGAAAATTTTGAGGTCTAAAAGAGGCTTCCATACGGAACTTACATCTCTATATGTACCAGCTGATAGACCAATTAGTGATATTACCAATTATCTGAAAAATGAACAAGGACAAGCTGCAAATATTAAATCTAAAACGACTCGTAAGGTTGTCCTTGAATCGATTACAAAGTTGATTCAAGTGCTTATAAAATACGGAAGAGAAGTACCTCCAACTGGATTAGCCTTGTTTAGTGGAGCTATTCCTCAAAATGGGCCTGGCTCTGAAAAAATGGAACTGTATATTGTTATTCCACCAGAACAAATAGTAACTTTTCAATACAGATGTGCCTCGGAGTTTTTTATTGAGCCACTCCAAGATATACTAATAGAGAAAGATGTTTATGGGTTGATTGTGATTGATAGATCTGGATGCACGTTGGCTACACTTTCGGGAAACAAGAAAAAAATAGTAGAAAATATGGGCGCAAATATTCCTAGCAAACATCATGCTGGAGGTCAATCCCAGCGACGCTACGAACGACTTATTGAACAAGCTGCCCATGAGTTCTATGTTCGTGCAGGAGAACATATTAATAAACAATTTTTGGATCTTTCTCTCCAAGGGATAATTATTGGTGGAGGAGGTCCAACTAAAGAGTATTTTGCTAAAGGAGATTATTTGGATTATCGATTGAAAGAAAAAATTATAGGCATTATTGATATAGGTTATTCAGATGAGCAGGGTATTAACGATTTAATAAGAAAATCACAAGATCTGCTCCATAATGTTCAATTAATAAAAGAAAAACAAATTATCCAAAAATTTTTGAGTCACTTGGCAAGGGATACGGGACTTGCTACTTATGGAGAAAAAGAAGTAAGAAAAGCTTTACAAATGGGTGCCGTTGATACTCTATTACTTTCGGATAAAGTGGATATTGTTCGTGTTTCAATTAAATGTAGTAATTGTAAAAATATCGAAGAAAAAACAATTAAAAATGAGGATTTAGATGCCTACCAGAAAATGGTTACAAATATGACATGCAAAAAATGTAATAGTTCTCAAATGTATTTCGATGAAAATATTGACCTAGTTGAAGAATTAGGAGAACTAGCAACAGCATCTGGAGCAAAAGTCGAAGTTTTTTCAACAGATTCAGAAGAAGGGGCACAATTTTGGAGTGCTTTCAAAGGTATTGGTGCAATTCTCAGATATAAATTCGATACATAATAAATAAATAAAGAAATTAATTGAACTAAAAGAAAACAAGGAAAATTTTACTTTTTTTGTCGAGTAGAATGGATAAATAAAAATCTAATTTTGAATATCTTATTAATAGTAAATTTTTTTGTATGGTTGAGAATATATCGAAGGTATTTTTAATGGCTTTTACAAAGGGTCAGTTAGAACTGCTTAAATCTATTTTTCCTTACGACCCTTATCCTCCACAAACAGAATATATGAAAGATGTATTTTCAATTATTGAGAATAATAAAATTGGTTTATTAGAAGCACCATCAGGATTCGGAAAAACAAGTGCTTTACTCACAGCTGCATTAAGCGGCTTTCCTTATCAAACTTATTATTATTCTAGAACTCATGCTCAAATGAAGCAAGTTGCTCAAGAATTAGACAGAATAAATAAAAAATCAGGAAATTCATTTTCTTGTGTTGTAAGAGGGTCTCGAAACCAATTATGTCTTGATAATGATTTGAAAAAAATAAGAGATTATAGGGTTATTGCTGAAATTTGTTATTCCAGAATTAAATATACTAGAAGTAACAAAGATTTTTTTGAAGAATTTTACTCAAAAGCGGAAAATACTCTTGGGGAAAATGAAGAGTTATTTTTGGGAAAGAATCTTTATTGTGATTCAAAATTCGGTAAAATCAATATTCCAGCCACAATTCCTGATAATGTGCCTTTAATAGCCGATATAGAAAGTCTTAAAAAATTCTGTTTAAAAAACAAAATTTGTCCATATTTCTTAGCCCGTCTATTGGCTCAATCGTTTGATGTAGTAGTAGGTTCTTATAAGTACCTATTTTATGACAACTTTTATCAAGATCAAATTATGGTTTTAGACGAGGCACACAACATTGAACAATTATGTAAAGAGGGAGTTTCTTTTAGCTTATCCCAATCCACAGTAAATCAAGCATTAGATGAATTAAATGAAATAGAAAGTTCATGGGCTTCTGAATTACAAGATTTTTTAGTCAATCTTCTTATGTTTTTTAAACATACAGAATTCAAAGATGGAGAACTTTTATCCAGTTCCCAATTTCTTACAGAGCTAGATAAATTTGGGGTTTATCTAGAACATTTAAGGAGTTTTTTAGACGATTGGCAGATAATACATAATTGTTGGAACGAATTAAAAAAAATTCGTAAAAAATTTATTCTATTAGAAAATTTAAGGATTGTTTGGGTTTACAGATTCCTTTATAATTTTGTATATTCTGCTGAGGAATCTTATAGAGGTATATGGAGTCTTAGAGGTAAAAAAAATCCAACTATCGCTTGGTTCTGTCTTGACTCACGAGTTGCATTTGATCAAATAAGAGCTAGGACCCCAAAAGCTATTATTTTAACAAGTGGTACTCTGTCACCTCAAGAGAGAATAGCTAATAGGTTAGGTGTTGAAGAACCTTTTGCTAAAAGTTATCCCGCAATATTTCCCGAAGAAAATATACAAATCTTGGTCCTAACCAAAGGACCAAATGGAAATACACTTACGACATCCTATAGAGAGAGAGGAAACCAAGAAATAATAATAGATTATGGAAGAACCGTTGTCAAAATTATCAATAATATCCCTAATGGTTCTGTGGTTTTTTTTCCATCTTATTATCTTATGGATAATATGCTTGGCTTATGGAACAAGAGAGAAATATTAAATGACTTAAATGCTGAAATTTTTATCGAGTCAAGGGATAGCGGTTTTAATATATTAGATTTGTATTCTGAAGAAGCTTCTAAAAAAAGAACAGCTCTCTTTGCCGTAATCCGGGGAAAACTTAGTGAGGGTCAAAATTTTCCTGATGAAATAGGTCGTGCAGTTATAATAGTGGGAATTCCATATCCTAATGTTCAAGATCCTAAATTACAAGCTCAAAGAGAATATTACGAAAGAAAAAAGAAGGGAATGGGGAGTAATTGGTACTACGATGAGACTTTTAATGCAGTTAATCAGGCAATAGGAAGGGCATGGAGACATAAGGATGATTATGCAATGGGTTTTTTGTTGGATTATAGATATAGATCAAATCTAAATAAACTTCCATTTTGGAGTACTAAAAAAACATCATTAATTGAGCCTTATACACCGTATTCTACGATAGAAAAAATAATTCAAAATTTCTTTAAAGCAAGAGTATAAAACTAAATTATGTTTAAGAACACTTAAAATAAAGGAGTATTATATAAGAGAAAAGAATCTAGAGTTATGCACGGAATACAAATTTTCGAGGTTCTTTCGTTTCCTCAAGATTTTCTGATTTACATTGATCACATACCTTTGCGTCATACTGATTTAGACGACCGCAATCCTTGCAAGTTTTTCTTAGGACAACTGGACATGTACCAGTTTCTATAAGGACACATTCATCACAACCGATGCAAACTTCCTCTGTAGAGCCCATTCCATATACAATTCCCATAAATTTTGTGTTATTTCCTGGGATGACTTTCTTTCCAGTTAATCTGGCTATGCTTTGAACACCTAGCCCACAAGCCATTACTAATAATGCGTCTGCAACATCAATATCCTCTTTAACTCTCTGTAGATCTCTTTTAGATACTCTCTGGTCGCAAGGGGCTTGAATTACTATTGATTTGTCGATGTTAATACCATCTTCCTTGAACTTCTCAATGAGAGCTTTGACTTCTTCAGTTCCTCCGGTTCTACAAACGGCACAACAGTCACCGCAACCTATAACAAATACATTCTTGTATTTTTTTACGTTATCTTCAATCTCTTGAACGGATTTTT
>JABXJV010000320.1 GCA_013375355.1 Candidatus Helarchaeota archaeon | reverse complement strand
CTTCGGGACCTCTTATAAAATGTGATAATTGTGGAAAAAATTTTTGTCCTTCTTGCTCGGGAGCAGCAGCAGGTGTAGATGATTCTCCTTATTGTAAAAAATGTACTCTTAGACTTTATGATATTCGCTGTAAAAAATGTGGAAATCGATTTAGATCAACAGAGGATTTAGAGAAGCACTTTCTAAAACATCCAATTCATCGGACAACTTGAAATGTTCATTTCATTATAATGACAATAAAAAAGGTGCGCATAAAATTTTAACTACCAGACTAGAATACCAAAGCAGATCAGAAATAGAAAAACAACAATTTGAAAAATTTAAATCTCAATTATATTATCTCGACAATTACTCCACTTATTATCATAAAAAATTAGATGAAGGGAATATTTCAGTAGATGAAATAAAAAATTTAGATGACTTGCGCAAGATTCCGCTTACGTTATTTAAAGAGATGAAAAAAGAAATCGATAAAATAAATGATCCCTTTTGCGGTAATTTAACGGTGGCTTGGGAACAGGTTTATAGGTTTGCCCCGGATTTTTTTGAAAATAAAGTACCAAATTTTATTGCATATACAGAGAATGATTGGAACCTTTTATCCAATTTATTAACTAGGATCTGGTATATGGCAGGTATTCATACAGGAGATTTAGTTCATGTATTAACCTCTGAAATTGATATTCGTCAAAGAATATTCTTTCAATCTCTTTCTCAAATCGGTGCAGTCACATTAAATTGTATGCGTCAAGCGATGGACGCAAAGCGAATTATGATTACAATTAAACATCTAAAACCACCCTTCTTTATTGGTCCACTTGCTATGGCTAAAGCTATGATTAATGTATGTAATTTTCAGCTTAATGTAGATCCAGCTGATTATTTGAAATGTTATAAAACAGTTATTTTTACAGAAAGAACTCTGAAGGAAGAACATAAAGAACACTATAGAGAAAAGGGATTTTCGGGAGAATTTTATCAGTTTCGTCACAATTGTATTGCTAGCTTTTTTGCGATTGATTGCGATCAGCATCAAGGCTTACATATACCTGAAGATTATTTTATAGTAGAAGCAGTGAACCCTAAAACTGGAGAAGTGGTAAATGAAGGGGAAGAAGGGTCGCTTTCAATTACCAATTTGCTTTTTCGGGCGACACCGCAATTAAGATTTACACTTCCGAAAGAAAAAATTAAAATTTTAAAAGATACTTGCCCCTGCGGAAGAAATACCGCCAGAATTGTTTACACTAGATAATGGAGTAATTAATATGTCTGAACAAAGACCTTATTGGAATCCTCAAATGGAAGCATGGTTAACTGACAAAGAATTATTAGAAATTCAGAATCGAAAGCTCCAGGCTATGCTAAAATACACTTATCTATATTCTCCCTTATATAAACAGATCTACAAAGAGGCAAAAATAAATCCAATTGATATAAGAAATGTTGATGATCTTACGAAAATTCCATTAATCGATAAGAATATGTTGAGAAAATATCGAAGTGAAACAGAAGACCCTTTTTGTGGGATTCTTTGTGCTCCTCGAGAATATTTAAAATTAATCACTGTAAGCACTGGTACCTCTGGTGAATCGAATTTTCATGCATGGACAAGCGATGATATAAAGCTTAAAGGTGAAGGATGGGCAAGAGGATTTTGGAGTATAGGTGTACTTCCGGATATGACAACGCTTTTATCTGGAACTGCATGGCACGGAATTTGGCCTGGTATTAATAAAGCAGTTAAGATGTTAAATCTAAAATCAAATTGGATTGCTTTTGATATTTTATCTATGAAAGTTCAACAATGGATTAAATGGATTGCAAATTTACGACCTAATTTTTGGTTCGGAATCATGGATTTTATGGTTTTATTCTTCGAACTCATGAAACAAGTCGGTGTTGAGCCAAAAGAATTGAATCTACCCGAGGATGCGATTATGTCCTTGACTAGCGCAGCAGTTACAAAGGGCACTAGGAAATATATGCAAGAAGAATTAAATATCAAAGATATTTTCGAAGCCTACGCTATGAGTGACGCATCATTTGGATTTTTTGAATGCTGGCAGAAAGAAGGGTGTCATATTCCTGAAGACCTGTTCTATTTTGAAGTGACCGATCCAGAAACTGGAGAGCGCCTGGAGACAGGTGAACGGGGCGAATTTACTTTCACTGAATTTGATCGACAAGCAACCCCTTTAATTAGATGGATGAGTGATGATATGGGTCATATTCATTCTGAAAAATGCCCCTGCGGAAGAAAACATAAATTGAAATGCCTAGGAAGAGAAGATTTTTTGTTTCATGTCCAAAATAAAGCACTATTCCCATATGATGTTATGGATGAAATTCGAAGCTTTCCAGAAACTCGAACCGCTGAATTTACCATAATTAAAGACGCAAAAAATATGGAGCAATTTAAAATTCATGTCGGAATCCAAAATATGAGAAAGGCAATTACTGAAGAAAGAAGAAAAGAACTTGAAATTGGTATTGCAGAAGAAATTAAGAAAAAAATAAATATTCCCGCTGAAATTCTTCTTTGCGATATTGGTGAATTACCACTCTATCTTCATAAAGTGGTTGCTGTTCAAGATTTAACTAAAGAAAAATAAAGAATTCGGTATAAATATCATAAAATTTTTCTTATATCATAGGGAATATCCTCAATTTTATACCCTATCTCATTAATTAAATAATTTAATGCTTCAGAGTTATTAAGAAGTTTATTCAAAATAAATCCTTTAAAATTGATTGGCAATTTTTCGTAATTATCTACTATTGCATAAATTTCATCATATACAATATCTCTTTCTTCCAATAAATTATAAATCGAAATCCTCAAACCTTCTGGGAGTTCTTCAAAATGATATAATATAATTACAACAAGATCACCTTGCGCTCCTTTTTTACTTAAAAGATTATATAGTATCTTATTAACAACATTTTTCGGAAAACTTTGAAAAATATTTGATATTGCTCTCCATTCTATATGTATGGCAGCAGATTCATTTTCAGAAAATTTAAGGAATAATTGATTTCTAAGGGGTTCGGGAATTTTATTCCAGTTCTCCCCAACTGCGAGTGCAACAGCTTCTACTGTTTTACTGTTTTCAGACATTTGAAGTAATAAATTCCTATATTTATCAGGAAGATTTTTTATATTTTTAATTATTGACCATGCGACATCCTTTGCCACAGATTTATTTTTTGCTATCTCATAAATTAGACTTTTCATATTATCAGGAAGTTTATCATAATATTGTGCTATCAATCTTGCAATATGACCTGCAACATTGTCTAATTTTACAAATTTCAATAAAATTAATTCTTTTTCTTTTGGAAATTTATCAAAGTAATGAATTATTATATTTAGAACTCCATATTTTAAGTCTATCTCTTCGATTTCAATTATTCTTTCAAAATATTTTAAAATATTAAATTTTTGATATATATCTGGGAACCAACTTTCAGGATCAAAATCTAGTAAAGCCTTGATTTGTATGTAGATTTGAGGATTGATTTTATTGTAATCTGCATCGTCTTTAATGAGTTTGAATAAAATTTTCTTAATTTCATAACAACGATTTTCAAGCAATTTATTTGATGCCAAACCCTTATCAATTATTATTTTTAAAGCTCGATAAACGATATTATAATCAAAACTCATAAAATAAGGCGTTTTTTCTGTGAAAAAATGATCTAAATTTTGTATACTACCCATTAATTCATCTTTAGGACTTAATTTTATTGTTTTTTTGCTAATTTCTTTTAAATCGGGATTATATTCAGTTATAATTTTAAAACATCCAATATTTCCAATAATATCTTCAAAATTTGGTTTTTTTACATAAATAAATAATTTAGATGTGAAACGTCCGAATAAAGCAAATCTTACTTCCAAATTTTCATCTTTCCAAAATGCTGGCGATAAAATGTATTTCTTTTTATTTTTCTCAAAGATTTTCCATCTTGTATCAGTCCAATAACTAAAAATTATGGGTTCATCTAGCTCATCATCAAAATATTCGAAATCTCCCAATTTCTTAAGATTTTCCATGAATTCTGAATCATTTAATAATTCATTATACCAATTTCGAGAAAAATTAAACACATTTATTCCCATTTATATTCTGTATATCTTAATATGTAATAAATCCAACAAAAAAAGTTTTATTTTTAAAATAAATTGGGTTTTTAAATATTTTGAGGAGAATTGTTTTGGTAATTCGTACACGTTTTCAAGAAATGATAGGAACAAAATATCCCATAATTCAAGCCGGAATGGGTCCATATTCGACTACAGAATTATGTCTCTATTCCGCTAGAGCTGGTGCAGTAGGTTTAATTTCAACAATTGGAATGGGCGTTGGTCTTTCCGCTGCAACCCCTGATGCAGCATCTAAAGTCTTTGGAAAAGGTAGCCCTGATGTCCTAATTAGCCAGGCTATTATGAAAGTTTGGGAAGGTTTAAAAGATTATCCCGATGCCGTATACGGAGTAAATGTTCCAGTTTCTTATGAATTTGTAGCTGTTGCAAAAAGATTAATGAGAGGAATCGTAAATACTATTGAAGAACACCCAGAAATTAAAAAGAAGCTTAAAGTAATCGTTACTAGTGCGGGAGATCCATTACCTTGGGCTATTGATGCTAAAGCGAAGGGTGCAAAAAGACCTGCTAAATATCAGCCAAAAACATTTCATGATAATATAATATGGTGTCATGTAGTCCCCGCTGTGGTCCATGCAAAGAGATCTGAAAAGGCAGATGTCGATATTATAATTGCATCAGGTCATGAAGGTGGTGCTCATATAGCTTGGGATCCGGTACATAGCATGGTTCTTCTACCAGCTGTAATAAAGGCAGTAAACAAACCTGTAGTTGCAGCAGGTGGTTATTGTGATGGAAGAACTTTAGCAGCTGCAATAGCGATGGGTGCAATTGGAGTCCAAATGGGAACCAGATTCATTGCGACAAAAGAATCCGAGTTTCAAGATATTTGGAAACAAGCCATCGTTGACAGGGATGAAAGAGGTACGCTTGTTGGTCGTGGTTTATTCGGTCCAATGAGATTTTTACGAAACGCTCAATCAATCAAGGTAGTAGAAGAAACTTTAAAAAGCATCCCAGAAGTCTTTTTAGGAAAACCCATGGAAAGTACATCTGAAATTATGAAACTGGAACTGGAAGGAATGGCCCATTTATTCGAAGGCGATGTTGAAAATAGTATTATTTTAGGCGGCGAAGTTACGGGAAGAATTGACTCCATCCCAACTATTAAGGATTTAGTTGAAGGCATAATGACTGAGGCAGAAGAAATTATAAAAACTTTACCTGAAAAAGTAATAGCTAAGGTAATTAAAGCTTCTTAAAGCGTCTTAATCTCTTTCTTTTTATTTATATTTTAATACTCTAATATATCATTTGAAATAAATTGTCTAATTTTGAAACTTTAATAAAAAACTTAGAAAGTTCTGATATAGATGCTAGAATTAATGCCATAGAAGAATTAGGTGAACTAGGTGATCCTAGAGCTATTGACTCACTTTCAAAGTTATTAAATGATCCTATCGAACAAATTCGCGATTGTGCCATATGGAATTTGGGACTATTAAAGGCTGGCGATGTTCTCATAGGAAATTTAAATCATAAATTAGATAGCGTGAGAAAGTACGTTATTGAAGTCCTCGGAAATATCGAAGAACAAGCCGCTGTAGATCCTCTGATCGAATTATTAAAAGATCCAAATGATGAAATCAGAGCTAATTCAGCGTGGTCTCTGGGGAAATTAGAAAATAAAAAAGCTTTCGAACCTTTACTTAAGAGTTTAAATGATGAATGTAGCGAAGTTCGCGAAAATTCTGCTTGGGCGCTTGGAAAATTAAATGATATTCGTGCCATTCCCTTTCTATTAAAAGCAATTTATGACCCAGATGAAATTGTCCAAAATAATGCCAAGGAATCTATTGAAAAGATTTATCAATTTCTGGAAGACCAAGAGTTAAGTAAAAAAAGATCTGGAGTAATCTATGAATGTCCCGCTGTTAATGAGTTTTGTAAACAAGAAAAGAAAAATATTAAGAAATATTCAGATAAAAATGTAATAATAGAAATTAAAATAAATGAGAATTGTAAACTTGGAAAAATTTGTATAGTTAATTTAATTTAATGTTTATTTTAAATCTTCAGGACCCAAATAATTTTGGCAAATGGGACACATGCCTTTATCTTTCTTTTTATCGTGGCTCATTTTAAGCCATTCAAGCATATGTTCTCGATGTGCACTGTTGTTACATTTTGGGCAGGAAACTGGTATTGTCCGAATAATTAATCTGCAGATAACACACTTTGGAAACTCAGTACTACATGAAGGGCACTTTTCTACGTCTTTGGAAAATTCAGCACCACAATTGTAACATCTGGCTTTATCAGATTCTAAGGTTAAAATATCACCTACAGAATCATAATGACCTCTAACCTCTTTATTTAATAACATTTCATCTACTAAAAGTAATACTACAACTAATGAAAGTCCTACTCGAGTTGCAACATCTCCTAATGGAATATTAACTGTTTTATATTCTTTCGAAATCTGATTTGCTACATCTATAATTTTTTGTTTCAAACTAGCAACTTCATCATACAAAACTGATTTTGCTAGCGTTAAGACATTCGCAGTATTCATGATTAAAACGGGATCAGGTGATGCTCTTGTAAGATAAGCTTCTGTCTTATTATATATTACATAAAGATAAGGTAACAAACGTCGAATTATATTTGCGTCCTCTTGAGCAACTTGATGAGCAATATCAGTTACCGCAATTTTATCATTTATAGAATAAGGATCGGAATCTTCAATTATTTTAATCATTATATCGACTGCTTTATCATAGTAACCTCGCTGTAATAATTCAGGAACTGCCTTAATTCCTTCGGTCTTGATAGGTTCTTCGCCAGTTTCATCTAATGCATCTAGAGCTTTATCAAATAAGTCATCAGGGAAATCTTTTTCAGACATTTTTATTTCCAATCCTTGTTCGTTATAATAAATTATAATAATATTAATAGAGTAACTCTTGATTTAAAATATTTGTAAACCAATTAGATAAATAGAAGAGTAGTTTTCCGATTAAGAAAAATAATACAGAAAGTCTTGTACAATAATATAAAACAAGTATATTTTTTAAGCAAAAAATAGGTGATTTTTGTAAATAAAAATAAAAAAAATGTTTATTTTTCTAAAAATTCTTTTAATTCTTCTTCTGAAAAAATATTTTGCTTTTTTATATGAATTAATGGCAGATAAATAAGGTTACCTCGCTGAATCAATTTATCAGTAAATGTGATATTATCTTCAGTTTTATTATAAACAATGTATTTCTGAGCAATAGGTTCTTTTTGGCGAATAAAGTAAATTGTGGT
>JABXJV010000319.1 GCA_013375355.1 Candidatus Helarchaeota archaeon | reverse complement strand
TTGGAAGAATCCGAATCTACCGTTTTAAGATTGAAAATGTCAAAATTAGGGCTTTGAAGAACTTGTTTGATCTTTGGGAGGTAAAACAATTCCAATAAAGGTGAGTAGAGTATGGTAGAAGGATCTGCAATGGTTAACTGAGTTTATTGAAGAGTTCGGATTCTCTCTACCTAATTAAACTTATTTTTTTAATTTATTTGTTGGAGAACTAGGTTTTTGTTTATTTTAGACCAATAATACTTTGAAGGTTAAAATCATCAATATTGATTTGATTAATTGATCCATAATTATAACTTTTATCCAACATTTGAAAGAGATTCAAATTAAAGGAGGAAAATAAAGTAAGTGTGGAAATAAAGAACAGTGAGAGAAACAATAAAAATGTTCTATTTTTCCGCATTTAAAAACCTTTTATCCCATTTATATTGAGTTTTGGATATTATTAATATTTGTTCAATAATCCATATTTATTTATCCATATTTAAGATTTATATGCTAAATTTAATTTTTACTTAAGTTTTTTCAATTAATTTATTAACCCAATTTGTTATTTCATCTGATAATTCTTGTTTCAGATTTTCTGGAAGTAAAGTTTTAATTTTCTTTAAATCTCTAACCCAAGATGCGATTTTATGAAATGCCATAGAGAATCCAATTCTTTCTAATAATGATTCTCGAATTTCATCCAAAGCTTCACCTAATATGGAGCCAGCACTTGTATTAATCTTGGATTTTACAAGTTCAAAATTTTTAGAAATGAATTCTGAATTGTCTTTTGAAGAAATTAGCTTTATTTTTTCAATATCACCACTCGGGAGTTCTGGTTCAGGTTCAGAGACTGGTTTTGAAATTGGTTTAGGTATTGTTTGTGCCGAGGGAGTTTGTGTTGGTTTAGTTTCAATCTTTTTTAAGGGGGCGGAAATGGATTCTACCTTTAATGTTGGCTTAGGTTCTGGAGTTTTAATTTCTCCAGCTTCACGCGTACTTGGAATTTTGTGAGTAATTTTTTCGCTATTCATCCATACTTCTTCCAGTACGCCTGCAAACATTTTTATATGTTCATCAAGGATGCTCCCCATACCTGCAATCTCATAAGTACCTAATCCAGGAGAAGCGGATATTACACAAACAACAACTTCCTCATAATCTTTATTAATTGCCCAGATATTTTGTCTGAGATAATTCCTTATGGAAATGTTACCATGGCTAGCTAAATCTTCATATAATTGTCTATCTGTTGAAGGTTCTACCAACGTTGAAATTCTTATGTTTACATGACTTGGAAGTTTTTTCAGAGGAATCTCATCAATATCCCGTAATTTAGGAGAAATAATATGGACCCGCATTTTAGCTCTTGAAACTGAATCATTAATTTGCGCTTGCATTGCTTCCGCACTTCGTATAAACCATACATCTTGAAAGGAGAGAAGAGAAGCCCGTCTAGCTCGATCCCAAAACTCTTGCATAGTTTTTTCAGAAAGTTCAAGCTGTTGGAATATTTTTTTCAATATATCAGATTGGAGAGTTTCAAAAATTTCGTCTTTAAACACCTTTTTTAAATCATCAAATGTTCCCAAGATATCGCTTCGGACATCCGATAGTTTAGATTCTGTTTCTTTTAGTGTATCTTCGAGATTCGTTGTAATTTCTCCAAATGTTCCTTCTACAGAAGAACTTATTTCACCTGCAATGTCAACTACAGAAAAAAGTCGTTCTTTTAAGGTTTTTTCAACATTTTCTGTGATTTTTTCAAATGTGCCCTCAACAGAAGAACCTATTTCGCCTGCAATATCAGCTACGGATAAGATCCTCTCTAATACTTGATCTAAGGTATTCCCAATTTTATTCACAAATTTTTCTTCAAAGAATTCTTGAATAAAACCAAATTCTTCAGAAATTATTTTTGATACAATTTTTTCGGCAAATGATTTTAAAGCGCTAATTCTGAATTGCTTTTCAAAGACTTGTGCAATTTTTACTTTAATATTTTCAAGTCTTTCTTTAAATCGGACGTATTCTTGATTCAATTCTGTTGAAACTGATCCTTTTAGTTTTCTCATAAATTCATCAAATTCTTGTAATTTTTTAACTTCTTCAAGACCGGTTTTTAAAGAACCCAATTGATTCATTACTTGAGATTTTAATTCGTCCATTAATTCATGGAATTCCTGTAATTTTTTAACTTCTTCTAGGCTGGATTGTAAAGAATTTAATTGTTTACTAATATTTTGAGGAAGTTCGGCTCTCAATTTCTCCAGATATTTTTGATATTCCTCGAGTTTACTTACTTTCATCGTCTGACTTTCAAATATCTTAAATCTACTTTCAAGATCCTTTGGCGTTTTCACCTGCATATCAGATATCAATGTTTTAAACTGCGATATCTGCCCCAAAAGTGCAGAATATGGAGGTAATGCTATATAATGTGGTGTTTTTCCTGGAACTTCTCTTAATAGACCTTTAGAAAGTAAGTTATTAACAATTTTATCTGCTTCCTCGAATTCAATATTTTTTATGATACAAATTTCACCTTTTGTTACAGTACCACGACCAGTCATTTTGAAAAAGGTGTCAATTTCTTCAGAATTTAAACCTAAGATACCTAAGGCTTCCTTGGTTTTTTCAAATGTTGCCTCTTCTTTTTTAGATTCCATTTTTAGTCCCTAATTAAATAAATGTCAATCCGAAATTATAT
>JABXJV010000318.1 GCA_013375355.1 Candidatus Helarchaeota archaeon | reverse complement strand
TGGGAAAATCTGACTCTCACTTTTTCAAACCAAGCTGAGTCACGGTCCCATTAATTGTAGATATCCATTGATATTATTGCAAATACTTTATCACTTATATCTATTTTTATTTTTCCGATTTTTTAAAATAGAATTGAATGTCCACGTTTTCAAACGTTAATTTACCCGAAACGAAACCTTTTTTGACTTTATCCGGCGCAGTTTTCACTATTTGAATTGTTTTAGCTCTTGTAATTGAAGTTATCATATCTTGGAACTTTGTTAATTTATTTAAAGTTTCTGCATTATCACAAACCACTATTAATTCTATAGTTTCCTTCACATGGAATTTATTTTTCTTCCGATTTTGCTGGACATGTCTTGTTAATTCCCTGACTAAATGTTCTGCTTTAAGTTCATCTGTCACTTCAGTTTCGAGCCCAACCGAGCATTGTGGTCGTTCTTTGAATTTTATTGACTTCTTCTTCGGGGCTGATTTTACAACCTCTGTGGCTTTTACATTTGCTTGATTATTGATTATGGTTAATAAATTATCAATTTTCTTCATTTTTTCCTTTGGAACTATTACAGCTTTAAGTAAGGGGTAACGTAGTTTAATTCCTTCTTCTTGGCGAGTGAATAAAAGAGATTCCACAATATGTTTTACAAGTTCCATTGATTCTTCTAATTCAGGTTTTATTAACTTGGTATTAGTTTTTGGCCATTTGAGTAATTGAACGCTTTCTGGAGTTTTTGATTCAGTAGGTCGAACTAAGTGTTGATAGAGTTCTTCGGATAAAAATGGTATAGCGGGTGTACTAAGTACTATAAGATTACGGAGGACTTCATACAAAGTCGCCATAGCTGCAGAATCTTTATTATTTATACGATCTCTTATTATTCTCACGTACCAATGACTAAGGTCACTCATATAAAACTCTTGTAATAATTTTGGAATTTTTGGTAAATTATATTTCTCAAACTCTTCTGTTATGTTTTTAATTAATGAGTTCAATCGTGAAAGAAGCCAAGTATCTTCAATCTGAAGTTTCATTTTGCTAATATTATGTTTAACTGGGTCGAAATCTGCAATTTTTAGAAATGTTGTAGCATAAACATAGACGTTATACAAAACGTTTAGCATACGATGAGCGTCTTTTAATTCAGTCCATACGAATTTCATATCTTCTCCAGGTGCTGTGGATTTTACGGAATAGAATCGGAAAGATTCTGAGCCATATTTTTCGATCACTTCTTCTGGAGCCACGACGTTTCCTATGGATTTACTCATAGGTCGCCCTTCTTCATCCATTGTAAATCCATGCATATATACTGCTTCATAAGGGCGAGTTTCTGACGATACAATACTGGAAGACATCAAAGTATTAAACCAGCCACGAATTTGGTCTTTTCCTTCTAAAATAAAATCTGCTCTTTTCCAATTATCAAAATCGTCTTTTCCATAGACAACTCTATTTGTAGACCACATACCTGAACCCGAATCTAGCCAGACATCCAATACATCTGGTATCCGTTTTTTAGTTCCACCGCATTTGCATTTCCAAGTAACTTCGTCTATCCAAGGTCTGTGGAGATCATCGGGAACTTTATCCGAAAGTTTTTTCAGTTCAGCAACCGAACCTATGATTGTAACATCGTTGCATTTATTGCATTCCCAAATTGGTAGTGGAGTTCCCCAATATCTTTGACGGGAAATACACCAGTCCCAAAGATTTGAAATCCAGTTATGAAACCAACCACCTGCCCATTTAGGTTGCCAATAGACTTTATTATTTTCACTTATCATGAGATCATGTAATACACTCATTTTGAAGAACCATTGTTCAATATTACGATAGATGAGTGGAGTTTTGCAGCGCCAGCAATGGGCGTATTCATGTTTTAATGTACCAAGATTTAATAGTGTTCCTTTTTTCTTTAAATCATCTAATATTTTCTCGTTAGCATCTTTTACATATAGTCCTTTGTATTTTCCTCCTTCATCTGTGAAGTTGCCTGCAGAATCTAAAGGTGAAAAAGGAGGAACTTTGTATTTTAAACCAACTATATAATCTTCTTGTCCATGTCCTGGAGCAGAATGAACTAATCCAGTGCCTCCTTTATCCAAAGTAACATATTCTTCGGATAAAAGAACAGTATGAACAGTTGGATTCCCTTTTTCGTACTCTAAATTCTTAGGAACTTCTTCGGCTAATGGAGGAATGTATTTTAATCCTTCTAATTTTTCTCCTAAGAATTCCTCGACTATTTTAAAATCTTTACCTAGTAGTCCTTGAATTACGGCTGTAGATAAAGCTTTAGAAATTATCCAGACTTCATTACCCACTTCTGCTCGAACATATTTATATGTCGGATTTACCATAACTGCTAGATTAGCAGGAAGAGTCCAAGGGGTCGTAGTGAATATAAGTAGATATTCATTTTCTTTATCTTTCACCTTAAATTTTAGAAATAAAGAGATGTCTTCAATGTTATAGTATTCAAATTCATGCTTAGCAAGCGCAGTTTCGCATCTAGGGCATGTATTAAGAGGTCTAGACCCTTTATACAAGTATCCATTATCCCACGCTTTTCGAATGGCCCACCAAATTCCTTCTATATAGCTATTGAACACGGTTTCATACGGATGTTCCCAGTCCATCAGACAAGCTAATCGTTTAAATTGATCATTCATTTTCCACAAGTTAGTCTCTGCAAATTCCCGACATTTTTTAATGAAATTTTCAAGACCATATTCTTCAATTTCTTTCTTATTAGAGATCTCCAATTCTTTTTCCATTAAGACCTCAATAGGTAACCCGTGCATATCATATCCTGGATTAACTCTTACATAATGACCCGTCATGCTTTTATAGCGAAGTACGTAGTCTTTTAAGACTTTATTCCAAGCGGTACCTAAATGAATTGCTCCAGTGGTATAGGGAGGACCATCAATAAATTTCCATTCCGGATCATTTTTTGTTGTTTCCCAAATTTTTTCGAAGATTTTATTCTTTTCCCAGAATTCTAGAATCTTATCTTCCATTTCCTTAAATATAATTTTTTTAGGTAGTTCTTTTATTGGCATTTACACTAACATCTCCTCAAAATTTAATTGAATTAATGATGAAAGATGACTTAGTCTAGAAAAGTAGCTGTTTTTATTTTTAATTGTTTTTATTTTTGTTTGGGTCGTTAATTTCACAAACCCTCATTTTAGTCACCTTGCTATTAATAAAATTGATCGTGTATTATAAAGGTTATGTTTTAAATCAAAGTATCTAATTTTTCCTATTCATTTTATCTCTGTATTTTATTTTTTAGATTAGCAATTTTTTCATAGTATTTAGCAACTTTTTTATGTTGTTGTAATCTTTTCAAAATTCGTTTTCTCGAGATAAAACGTGGATCTGTAAAAACTGCTAAAGTGTTGGTCATTTTAATTTCTCCTTTGTTATATCTGCAATATTTTCTTAATGCTGAACTGAATACAGAATCAATTCCTTTCGAATTTGGAACAGGTTTTAATCCTCCAATTTTATTAAAAATATCGCTTCTTACGCACATGTTAGACCCACTAAATTCTATAAACTTGAAAAAAGTTCTAGCCACGTAATATAAAACTAACAACTGAGTCAGTGAAAAATAAGGTGTGATTGGGAAAACTTTTTTATTTCGAAGAAAAAAATAAAACATTAATTGACAAAATATCATTACTCCGAATAATAACGATGATGCCATTATTAATATTAGTGATATAAAGATTGTACCTGCAGAAATTATATAATTACTTCTATAAATATGGGGAGCGCTACATGCTAGTAAATTTATATTTTTTTGGAATTTTTTGTATATTATTTCAAAATAATTTTCTGGAAGTTGGGTGTCTGCATCAAGAAAAATTAAAATTTTCCCATTAGATTGTTTTGCGGCGTAATTGATTTGAGGAACTTTTCCTTTTTTTGGTGATTTTATTACTTGTACATAATCTTGTGCGATTTCTACAGTTCTATCGGTACTTCCTCCATCACATACTAAGATTTCATATTTTAAATTAGTTTTTTGATTTTTGACTGAAAAAATTGTCTTTTTTATATTTTTCTCTTCATTATAAGTTGGAATAATAACAGATAAGGAAATTTGGTCCGTACTCAGGAAATATTCCTCCATAATTCAATATATATGATTCTATTCACTTGTTTTTTCCCACTCCAAAGTTTCTGGCAATCTAAATTGTGAAGTAAACATATAACCAACGTTTCTGAAATGCCATGGTAAGTACAGTAAGTTTGAATAATGTTTATCTCCGTATTTCCTCACTGCGTTCACTATATGACCAAATGTGAAAATAAACATAGTCAAGCCAACAAGAACAAGATAATAATCTTGAATGAAGATGAATATCAAAGTAAAAATTATCGCACCGACAGTAAAAAGTGGAAAATGGGCATAATGAAGCATCACAAAATTCCTAGTAATCACTGTTCTTAAAGCTTTTGTACTAGTTTGCATAAGTTTTCCTGCATCTTTTCTGTAACCAAATAACCAGCGAGTGCGTTGTTTTTTAAAATTTTGAAATTTTTCAGGTTCTTTTGAATAAATAACTGCATTTGGTACAAAGACTATTTTTTTATTTTTAACAGCAAGTTGAACTGATACTAATAAATCTTCTGTTAGAGCATCTTCATCAAATTTTCCAATTTCTTCGAGGTCTTTCTTGAATATTGCCCAATTCCTCCCAAACAACCAAATAGTCCTTCCCAACCTCTGCAAAATTTCATGAACTAGCCCAGGACCATTATATGTCGCATTTTCTAGCGCAGTACCTCTTGTTAGGGTATTTTTATTCCAATTTTCTACTTTAAGTGGTCCGACAACAGCTTTATTTTTTTTATTTTGTAAAGGAGCAACAAGATTATGCAAAGTATCTGGAAGTAATTTTGCTCCTGAATCATAGAACACTAATATCTCATTTTTTGCTTCAGAGACACCATAATTTAAAGCAGGAGGTTTACCCTTTTTATTCAGGGTATTATTAAGAATTCTAACTGGTTGATTTTGATTAATATATTGTTTACAAATTTCTTCGCTATTATCAGTTGATCCACTAATAATTGCCAAGATTTCAATTTTCTCTTTTGGATATTCAGAAGTTAAAATTGTATCTATTGTTCTTTTTAAACCATCTGCTTCATTTAAAGATGGGATAATAACACTTAAAGTTGGCTCATAACTTTTGTCATATTTTTTATAACCTCCAAAACCAGCAAAAAAGAAAATACCAAATAATAGCGGATAAAAAATAAATAAGACCAAAAGACCAAGATACAAGAATATCCCTAATATATCTAACGGATTTAAATTTCGATAAAACATACTATATAGACTATTATTTAGTAAATTATGATTTAAATTATTGAAAACATAATCAACTACACTCAAAAGGTAAGAATATTCCCTGGGAAAGAATATATGATATATAGCAAATAGTGCAATAACTAATATTGAATATAAAAGATATCTAACTTTACTCATTGTAATCAACACCTCGTCTTTTATTATCGAGAAATACTAAAAAAGAGATAAAAAATAGATAATTTATCAGAAATTCTCCCTCCCGAAAGAACTTATATTTAAAAAAAAGTTATGAAAAATAGTTGAAAAAGAAAAAAACATTGATTTAAAGAAATTGAAGAAATATTTCAAATAATAGAAAATATTTTGAAACAAATTTAATTTAGCAGTTTTTAATCCCCATCGATTAGATATATATTGGATTCCAGTTATTTTAGGTAACACTTGAGAGCTAATATCTTCAAACTTTTTTAATTCAGAAGCCCGAGTCTTATTAAAGTTGTTTTTTTTATTAAAAGTAATAAATCCAACTTCCTTTCTTAAAATTTTAGCATTTATGAAGATCTTGAATGCCCTTGAAAAATGAAGTTTTACTATACCAGGATGAATAAGGAATTCAAAGAACAACCAAAATAATACTAAAGAAGGTAGAATTTCTTCGAATAGAAGTATCTGTAAATTTAATTGTAACTGATAAAAGAAATAGAATTCTATTATGAAAAGAATTTTATTAATAAAATTTATTAAAGCTTGGAATAGTGGAATAGAACAAGTCCCGAATATTAAGGAAACGAACCCAAAAACAAATAATTTTGAAGAGCTAATATGTTTCAAAAGATTTCTCCGCAGATTATATTTTTGTTTATAATGTTTCAACAAATATATAAAAATTTCGAATTGAGTTTAATTATCAATATTAGTAGAAATTAACTTGTTTCAAATTGTTTTAACTATGGTCTAATTGTATGGATAAAAATAGGAGAGTTATTCACTCTTGTCAAGATATTTTTTGCCATGCACAGTAAGTTGTATTATGGAAATTATTGAGAACACAAATAATATGATAATCATTAGAGGAATTAGCCAAAGTGAATACCATATATTAGTGCTATATAATTGTCCTTCTCTAAAAATGGGGCTATTAAAGGAAAGGAAAGCCCCTCCTAATATTCCAATAAGTAAAGACATGATCGTTACACGCCAAGGTCTTTCACCAACAGTCATTGGGGTTTCTTCAAGTCCGAGACCTTGTTGTCTGGCTCTGCAATATTCTTGAATTAGAGTTGTACCAATTGTTATTAACCCAAGTATTGCAAATAATTTAAAATGATAATTTCCACTGAAATCAAAAAATTTTAAGAGAAATCCAATGGGTCCAAATACGTTAGAATAGAAAGGTCCATAAATTTCAGTATATGTCAAGAGATATAGAATTGGTCCGACCATCCAAACAATATCTCCAAATTTATCTATTACAGCATCAAAATATGCCCCAAATTTTGTTTCTTTATATAAAATTCCTGCGATACATCCATCAACACTATCGAGAATTCCAGAAAACATTATAGAGAGTGCTGCAAAATAGACAAAATTTCCTCCTAACATAAAAAATAGAATTGAGTAAAATCCGATTAAGAAGTTAAAGATGGTCATTTTATTTGGTGTAAAGCCAAATTGTGCAAATTTTTTCGAAAATCCATACACCAATTTCGAATATGGAACAAGAGGACCGGGACATTCTTCGGGAGTTTTATCTGGTTGATCGTGTGATTCTAGCCATTTTATCATATATTCCCTAAAAGTCAATTTAATTTCGTTTGACTGTCGGGTCAAAAATGTATAAATCAAAAATATAACCGTAATAATAATTAATGAAATGCCGTAATAAAACCTATAATCAATCAATGTAATTTGCTCCTAAAATTTCTCCATTCTAATTTAAACAAGTATATTTATGATAAATTCTAAAATATAGAAAAAAAATATAACCTAAATTTAAAAAGTTTTGCTATGTACTATTGATGGGAATAGCATGAATGACGGTGTTAGAATAGCGGACAAAATTAAACGAATAAAAGAATTAGTCCTTAAAGGTAATGAATATTTAAAGCAACAAAATTATAATGAAGCTTTATCCACGTTTGATAAAGTCATTGCCGAGGAGCCTAGATTTTTTGGTGCTATAATTGGTAAAATGAAGGTATTTAGGGAGCAATATCAATGGGAAAATGTAATAAAATGCTGTGATAAAATTCTTGAAATAAATCCAAAGGAAATTACAGCTATTGAGCACAAGATTTGGTCTTTATACGCATTAGATAGAATTGACGAAGCTTTAAATCTTGCTAGACAAGCTCAAAAAATATATCCTGATAGTTCTTCTATACAGCAATGTATAGATGCAACTCTTGAGAAAAAACAAAGAATGGGAGAGACTGTTATCGATAAAGAGAGAAAAGTGGAGATCAGACCCCCTGTTATCGATAAAGAGAGAAAAAGGGAGATTAGGCCCCCTTCCGATACCTCTGAAATGAAGAAAACTAATAAATTTCTAATTGGAATAGTTTATAGTTATTTGATGGTAACGATAATTGTTTTTTTGATTATAGATTTGCTTTATTTTAGAAATTTACATTATAATACGAGGTTATTTATTCAAATCGGCTTATATGGCTGTTTATTAATCTCCTTTCTTATCCTAATATATTTTGATAAGCATACTAATTTAAAAGAACTTGGAATATCAACCCACAATCTTAATAATTCAATATTAATAGGAATATTAGTTTCTTCTGGGTTTATAATCACGGCTTTATTATTTTGGGTGGGTCCTATAATTGATGATTTCTCAACAATTCTCCAGATTGGATTTTTAACTATCTTAATTGGAATGGTTGAAGAATTATTTTTTAGAGGTTATATAGAAAGTAAGGCAAGAAAAAGTACAAGAAATATGATCGCAATTTTGATTACAGGAATACTATTCGCAGCATTACATGTTCCGAAATATTTAATCTCTCCATTTATTTTAAGAGATATTACTTATTTATCTTCTGTTCCCTCAATAGTTCAACAATTAATATTCTTGGGTCTCTTATTTGGATTTATTAGAGAAAATACTAAAAATATCTTAGGACCCATTATTGCGCATTCAACTTGGGATTTTTACCTTTTAATCTACATGCCAACCACTACTTATCAGTTATATTCAATGCCACGAGCTGGTTATTTTATGATATTTCAGATGGCAGCATCTGGGGCAATGATAGGGACTTTTATATTAGCTTGGTACTTATCTAGTATTTCAAAAGTAAATATTCTTGAAGATCCTCGAGAATTTCCCATGATAGTTGAAGAATTTAATTCTAAAGCAGAAAAGTACCAAAAAAAGATAGTAAAATTACAATATAAAATAAATTACTTGTCAAGAAGACAGAATCATTATAGACAATATAATTATATGGCTTATCGAAGTTTGGAAAGGAAAAAGAGAATATTAGAAAACAAAATTGATTTTTTAAACAGAAACAAAGAAGAATTTCTAAAATTGGCTGAAAATATTACTCTAGATAACTATACAGAAATCATGGATAATAAAGATGAACAATTAAAAACAGTTAAAAAGGATTTAATCCTTTCAATTAAAGAAAGTAAAATAATTCCCTATGATACTGTATCAGATAGAGTAAAAAGACCCGGTTTTAACAAATTTGGCTATAATATCATGACAATTAACTCTAGAATTCGGGAACTTGAACGGAAAAAACATCCCATTAAAGAAAAAATCCAATTATATACAATGAAGCAAGAATCAATACAACATAAGAATCCACGTGCTGTAAGGCAATTGGGATTAAAGAAAGAGAAACTTACTTGTCAAATGGAATATTACGACACACTCATTAATGTATATAAGGACATAGCAGAAACTATAACAAATAGTAATTTTAAAGAAAAAAGGATTCATCTTAACGAGCAAAAAAGAATTGCTAAACGAAGGCTTAATGAAAAATTGCGAACAGTTGATTTGCAATACTATAGAAGATAAAATTAAAATTCAACTTAACATTTTTCCCTCGTAGTAATAATTGAGGTTAAATTTTGAATATTGCTTTAACTTTTGATTTAGAAAAAGATGCCAATTTGTCCTCAACTTATGGAATTTCAATAGGATTAAAAAAAATCCTTAAAATTCTTAAAAAATATTCTGTTAAATCTACTTTTTTTGTGACTTCATATATTGCTCAAAATTATCCAAAAATAATTAAAAGATTGAGTCACAGCAATGAAATTGGCAGTCATGGACACATTCATAAAAAATATAAAAAAATAGGGGATTTAGAAAAAAAAGGGTTAAAAAAATCAAAATTATTACTTGAAGAAATTACTGGAAAAAAAGTTCTAGGATTTAGAGCTCCAAACCTATATACTAATTTGAAATTATACAAAACATTGAAAGAATTAAACTTTGTTTACGATGCTTCTGGAAAACCAAATTCAAATTTTGATACAATATACGGTTTAAAAATTTTTAAAGTCTCAAATTTAAATATCTATTTTCGGTTTCCATTCGGGAAAACATATTTCAAGACAAAATGTTATCAAAATAAAAACGATATTTCAATCATTTACTTTCATCCTTGGGAAGCAGTAGACATGAAGAGATTATATATTCGAAATAATTCTATTTCTGACTTAATTTTAAGACCTGACAGGTGGTTGAGTACAGGCGAATCATTTCTTGAAAAATTTGAAGATTTGATTAAGTTTTTTATTGCGAGGAAATTTAAATTCCGATTATTGAAAGAAATGCTATAAATTTCATAAATCAAATTTAATCAATTGTTTTAAGATTTAAAGAAAAAGATAATTTCTTATTGAATTACGCTAATCAATTTAAAAATTCATTTTTTTATGTAATAAATAAATAAAAATGTCATTATACTAAATTTCATACTAGATATAAATAATCTAAATATTATATCAGCTCTTCTAAATATTTTGGCATAAAAATAGGCTAATAAGACAGTTAAAACTATATTTGAGTTTGTAAGAAAGAATATATTATTAATTAAAGGTGAAAAAATTAATAAAAATATAATAAAAGGGATTGAAGGAGAAGCAAATTTAATATAATCCTTAAAAGATTCAGTATCAATTGTTTTAGTTTTATGAACAGAGATTTTAAGATTATGTATAGTCACTAATTTTGAATAAGATCTTCCATAAATTAAGTATTTTTTAATATTTTGGAGTGGATTTCTTGTTCCGTAGTGAATCACAAGACCTTTAGGAACATAGAGTAATTTATAACCCCTCTTCAATAGACGCCATGAAAAATCTACATCCTCTAGTCGATAATCCAAAAATCCCCCTATTTCTAAACAAATTTTTCTTTTAAAAATTAGATTATTTGTATTAAGAAAATTGATTAATGAATTTTGTTTTATAGAAATAATTTTATTAATTTTTTGAAAAGGGTTCATCTTATCCTCTGCTTGATCCATATATTTAACTTTTCCGCCAATTAAATCATATTTCTCTAAGTAAGGAACCAAATCTTTCAACCAGTTTTTAGAAACAATACAATCTGAGTCTGTTAAAGCAATATTTTCATATTTTGCTTTTTCAATACCCATATTTCTAGCCTTTGCTGAACCAACAGATTTTTTTAATAAAATACACCTTATGGAAAATTTTTTTGACGCATGTAATTTCTTTAATAATTCTTTTGT
>JABXJV010000317.1 GCA_013375355.1 Candidatus Helarchaeota archaeon | reverse complement strand
TTCATTATAAAAAGACAAGATAATAATTCCTAATACTATAATAATTATTCCGACAGATTGGATTAGTATATTAAGAAGCAATTGTCCCGACCATTCCCCCAGAATGATGATTCCGCTGATTGTTGGATAGATCATAGCGATGATAGAATAAATGGGAGCCACTAAAACAGCTTTTCCTTTTTGAAATCCAATCTGGAGTAGCATCATAGAAAATCCACTTCCAGTAAATGAAAGTATTAGCATAATAATCCAAACAAAATTAATAATAGTTGATTGTAGGCTAAATTGGCCGACACCAGAAGAAACCCCTTTCATAAAAATATTTCCAAAAGCTCCTGCAATCCCGCTAGCAAACCCGAAAATGATAGCTGCCAATTTATAATTGTTCAAGATACTATAGGTACAAACGATCATCGTAAAAATTATAATACTTAAAAAAAAGAATAAGGAAAACGGGGCAAAGAATAACGAAGCAATTTCATTAACTGTATAATTTATCTCATTAGGATTAGAAAACAATCCTAATAGAATAATCCCTAAAATTGTAACGCCTATACCTGCATATTCTATTTTATTTATATCTTCGTTTAAATATAATTTCGAAAAGAAAGCCAGTACAACAAGACCAAATCCGAAAAGAGGGGAGATTAATGATAATGGAGCCATTGTCAAAGCAATCATTAAAAAAATTACTTGTAAGGATGTTATTGATACCCCAATTACCCAGACTTTGCAACCTAGAAAATTTTTAAGGTTATCTAGAGCAGATGTGTTTTCAATTTGTGGTAATGTGCTTGCTCCTTTTTTCTCTAGTACCATCCCAATATTTAATGCCGAATAAGCTATTAGACCAAAAGAAATAGCCAAAATAAGACTCATAAAATCTCCCCGGAATTACATTGATTTTCTTATAGAAATTCTTTATATAAATTTATTAATTTTTCTCCAACAATTTTGAAATCATATTGTTGAGCCAATTCTCTACTTTTTTCACCCATTTCACTTGTCAGCTGCTCATCATCTAGGAGTATTTTTATTTTTTCATGAAGTTCCTCTAAGTTTTCAGGTGTAACGACAAATCTATTATTTTTAATGTAATGATAGAAAGTTGAAATAAGAATAAAAACGTCCTTTCTTTTATTTTCTTCTTTATGGACTACCACAAAAAATATAAACTCTCACACTCTTATGTATCAATGATACTATTTTACCATAGTTATTTAAATTATAAAAAATCTATTTTTTAAATAGTTTTTGAGACCATTAAGTCAAAATGTAAATCCTTTTGAAGTGATGGGGGGGACCCTAAATTGTTATATTCATTCTAAGTAAGTAATATCTGTAACAGCTTCCAATTAAAATTATCAGAGTATCTTTAGAATCAGAAATATAAATATCTTTCTGAATTTCTTTAAATAATTGCTAATTACAGCCTTTTTCATCTTTTTTTATACTTCATCATCTCCTCTCAAGTTCCCTTTTTAAATATCAGCAATGAATTACTTAAGATTGTTTAATTAATTTTTGAATTAGAATTAAGGATAAGAATGAAAATTAATTTAATGTGATAAGAAATTAATTTTATAGAAGTATTATTGTAGATCTACTAATGTCGTTTTGATAGTGGGTAATTTTTAATTTTGATAAGGAATCCAATAAGTAAAACATAGTTGTAAAAGCAAAAATTGGCAAATTTGGGTAATTAAAAGGCTTTTTTAAGATTTTGTATTGGGATTATTATATTATAAAAATTCCTTATATAGATTTATTAATTGTTCTCCAATTATATTAATATCATATTTTAGTGCAAGCTCTATACTTTTTTCTCCAGCTTCTTTCGCTACTCTTTCATCATCTAAAAATATTTTAGTTTTTTCATACAAGCTCTTTATATTTTTTGGTTCTACGAGATACCCATTTCCATTTATATAGTTAGGCAAATAACCGCTATTGTAGACAACAATGGGTCGTCCATTTGCTATACATTCAGTTACACAAGTACCTTGTGGCTCGCCTATATATGGAAACACCGCAACATCACATGATTGATAAACATATTTCATCTCGTTATACGGTAAGACACTATCGTTGATTATTACTCTATCTTTAAGTTTGTATTTTTTAATTAATGAGAATAATAGGTGTGCACTTTCAAAAAACTCTTCAGAAATACACCTACTCTTTTTTAAGAAAAACACCACATCTTTAGGCATCATTTTTAAAATCTCTAAAATGTCTTGGAACCTTTTTTGCATTGTCATTCTACCGACAGATAGGATAATTTTTTTATTTTTTGGAAGTCCTAATTTTTCACGGGCAACTAGTTTATCCACTCTGTTGAAATCTTTGATGACTATTGGCGTTTGCATAATCTTAATTTTATTAGGATCTGCCCCCAGACTCACAAGATAATTTTTTACATCTTGGGAGACAGGTAAAAAGAAATCTGTTTTATCCGCTTCTATACCCCATTTTAATGCTTCGTTAAATCTTTTTTCAAATTCATAATTAATAGATCCTTTTTCTCCTTCAATAGCACCTGGCAACGTCATTTGTGAAGATAAGTGAGCTTTAATTTTATCCCTTGCTAAAACTCCACCAATAATAAGAAGGGCTGCTTGACTCTGAACAATGTCTGGTTTTGTCTTTAAAATACAATTTGTAAATTCTTTCCAAAATGGATTGGGGAAGGGTTTTTGAAAGGAAAGAATTGCAAATGCAGCCAAACTTATTTTCCCAGCTTTTTTAATTTTACTTAAGTTAAAAAATGACATTTTCTTCAATTTTATTCCTAGACGCAGAAACCAAAATTGGATTTTTGCCTTTAAATTTAGATCAGCTTTTTTAAAAGAATTTAAAGCACCCTTTATATTCAAAGCAACTTTAGGTGAAAAGATATTAACTCCCCTCCATTGTTGTGGATTTTGTATAAAAAAACCGTTTTCTGGTAGGGGATATCGGACTACAGTTATATCTTCTACTTCGGGATGGTTTTTTAAATATTCTACTAATATTCTATTGTGATTTGCTATACCACTAGTATATTCACCCATTTCTGTGGATAACCAACATATCCTCATATTTTCACTCTCTCAATCTTTTTCTATAAAGGCATAAGACATGGTTAACATAAATAAGCCCATTAATAGATATCCAACAGGCTTTGTTATATGAGTTAGAAAGATAATTGGTATTACAACCTCTGTTAATATTGCGGAAATTGCTATCAATATAAGCGAGACTATTATTATTTTAACTTTTCGTCGAATTTTTAACGAATGTGATGTTAACATCATTTTAAAAAGTAGAGATACAGAATAAGCCAAATATGATACCTCGAATAAAGTATAAAATATTAAAAACCACGGTTCTACTTGCAGCTCATATCCATGGGGTTCTGATATAAAAATATATGGTCTAAAAATTATACAAAAAAGAGGAACTAAGAATAACAGAGAACATAAAAAAATATCAATTGTAGTAATGTTACCTTTAGTTTTAAGTGATTTTGAAAATAAGTATAACCCAGTTACACAAATGGCAATTGAGATTGTAGATAATGGATAGTGAAGTTCCTTTAACCCCTCTACCAAAAGGAAGGCATAAAAGATCTGGTGTGCCGATAATCCAATTAAAAATAATGAAAAAAATAAAGACTCTTTATTTATATCTCTTCGCAAAATAGTTATCGCCGAACCTAATCCCGCTACACAACACATAGTTGCTGTTATAATATTTAAAAGTGAAATAGATGTAAAAGGCATTTGATTACCCAAAAAATCTTGATAACTTATAATCAAAGTAATCTTCTTTTATTTCTATCTCATCTTCAGCTAAAAAATCATTTTTGATAATTTTTTTTATTATGGGTAATAGATATATCTTCAATTTATTTTCAACTAATATTTCTTCATTAATTTCTTCTAATTCTCTTAAATTACTGACAGTATTAATTAAATCGGTTAATTTATTTGATAAAATAGATTGTATTATTTGGGGTTCTTTATTTTTATTTAATTGTTCACAAATAGCAAGTTCATAATAAGAAGGATTAATTTCATTATATATTTCTCTTTTATCAATATCTATAAACGTTATTGACTCATCAAAATCTACGTAATTGGTATTTGTTCCCACAATCCACCAACAATTCTTAGGAAATTCAGTTATGTTTTCAATAAATGGGATTAAGACTCCTATATTTTCAACTTTTAAAATTTTGTCAGTGATATAAAATTCTCGAAAAGGTACCAAAAGCGGTAAGGAGGAAGTGAATTTCTTAACAATTTGCTCATCGTTACCAAATACTATTATATTTCTCTTAGAGAGAAGTGAAGAAAAAATTTTAGAAATATTTTTAGTGTTAAAAAGACTAAATATCTCCTCTATCCCCCCAGATGGGGAATTTAGGATAATCTGATCAATAATCTCTTCCACAATTTCCTTTTTTGGTATCCTATAATATTTACCTTTTAAAGTATGATTAAATTGCAAACAAATTTCTGGAAATTTATATAGAAAGGCAAATTTAATATGTTTTAGCTTTTGTTGTAAGTTAAATAAATGATGCCTTGTATCCGATAATAAAATAATTAACAATTTATTTTTTTCATCTCTTTCAAAAATAAATTGTGTGTCATCGGTCATTCTAATTATATATACATTCTTTCCCATCATTTTAGAACTAAATGTTTCATTTGCTACTAAAAAACTATTAATTAGATGAATATTTTCTCCTAGAATCTCATTATCAGAATGATAGCCATAGCTTTTATTAAAAAGATTAATTCCAGTACTTGATGATATTATTAATCCTTTAATCATTTTTTTCACCTATAGGTAAGCTTAACGCTACTAAGAAGTTAGTAAGTATCTCACTATCAAAGACACACCCATAGCTTTTATAAAACAGACACACACCAGAACTTGCTGTAATTATAATTCCTTTAATCAAATTGTTTACGGTCCAATTTCTATTGTTTCTAATAATTCAAGGATTCTAAGAAATAAATTTTCAATATTATGACCTGTTTTAGCGGAAGTTTCGATGGAGAAGTTTATAAAATTTAAGGATTTTTTTTCAATTTCTTCAAAAAGCACTTGTCTTTCATTTTCTAAATCGAATTTATTACCGACTAAAATAATTGGTATGGTATCATAGTTATTTTTTATATCTTCTGTCCAAATATTTATTGCATTTTCAAAAGTTTTGTATGAGGTAAGGTCAAAAACCAATAAAAATAAATTTGCACCTTCGTAATAATATTTATGCAGATTTTTGAATTGTTTTTGTCCTCCGATATCCCATAAATATAATTTCACTTTTTTTTCATTAAATTTTAATTTTTTTACTGCAAAATCCGCTCCCAAAGTAGGTTTGTAATCCTCAGTGAAGCGATTTTTCACATATTTAATGATAATTGAAGTTTTACCTACTTCTTCATCACCAACTAATACTATTTTTATAGCGATTTCAGAAAATTTATTCACCTTCTATTTCTTTTAACCGCTCCTCTCCTTTTTTACAAGAACTAAAAAACCATTCTATTAAGAATTCAAATCCTTTGTGTTGAGCAGGAGACCCTTGAATCATAAATCCAATGTTATGTTCATAATATTTTTTCCAACTACCGATTACCGTTAGTAAAGTATTTTTGGAATCAGAGGTATAGAGACCTATCGGAATTTCTTCAGTAAATTGCCAGTGGTATACTTTTATATTTTTCTGAATTAATTTTTTAACTTCTGCAACATTTTCTTCTTTTATGTTCATTCCAATACTAATTTTGATTTGAGATTGAGCTTTAGAAAGAAGTAAGTCATAAATCCATTTTTCGGAATTTTTAGTGTAGTCAGGTGTAATTAATGCTATTAACTTTTTGTTTGTTTGTTGGATTATATTTTCAATCTTTGATTTGATTTTTGGTATTCCTTTAATTGCCCATGTCCCCTTTTCTGGCTTAATTTTGATTTTATCTTTTATAATATCTGGTAAATGCTCAGTTATATCTATTTTTTTAGTTAATTCGCTCTTTATGTTCGAAAAAACTATACTAGGATTTATTGCAGAATATTCTGGAGCCCGATTCACAGCTTCTCTTTCAACTAATCCTTGTTTTTCAAGTCTTTTTAAAGAATCATATACTCTGGCTCTTACAATGTTTGTTTTTTTTGGAATTTCCGAAGGATTGGATACTCCTAACTGTAATAAAGCAATATAGACTTTTGCATCGTTTTTTTTAAATCCTAATTGATACAGATTATCAAGTATATTTTCCAATTTTTTAATGCCTCTTTTTTTAAGAATTAATAAATAATATTATCCCTGACTGCCTTAAATTTTGAGAAAAACTCCTTTAAAACTATCTTTATTGAATACTTATGTAAAATTAGTATCACTGATATAAACTTTGTGTTTATCTCCACATTAAGAAAAAGATATGTTATAATTTCTGTTTCGATGATACAAAAATTTTAAAAATCAAATTTAAAATTTAAGATTTTTAATAGAGATTAAGAATTACTTAGAGAGGAATATGATGGAAAATAGATCTAATAAATCTCTCGCAATAATCTTATTTCTATTGTCGATAGCCTCTTATAGTTTCCCATCATATTATGACTCGTTTTGGATGCTTTTTTATTGGATTGGTATTGCGCTCAACATATTAGTAGGTATTTTATTTCTGATTGGAAGTATTAAAAGTAAAAGAAAAATGACAAGGGGTGGGTTTGGATTTGGGTTAATTGCATGGACTCTTTTGGTAATAATTTCAATTCATGGAATATCTTGGAGTCAGATACAAGTTATAAAGGAAAATTATCTGCTTATTCTTATATCTTCTATATGGGAATTATATATTTTAATGCCTTGGACTGGAAAAATAAGAGAAATATCGCATTATTATTCCAGAATGAGTTTTTATGGTTCAATAATTCACATCATTCTATCGCTTTGTGGATTTTTAATTGGCACAATAATTTTTATAAAAGAATCAAAACATCCGGAACTTGGTCTGGGTCTTGGCGATCAAGATAAATTAACACAGCCTCAAGTTGAATTTTCCGAAACTATCGACAGAACACAATTAATCCCTCAAATTCATGAGAATTCCCTGAATAATAATGTTGAAACCCCTTCTGAGTCAATAATATGTCCTATTTGCAGCCAAGACAACCCAAATACTGCCAGAATTTGTAAAAACTGTTTTAATGAATTTTTAACATGTCTCATCTGTAAAAGACCGATAAGTAGTGAAGATCAAGCCTTTTGCCCTTTTTGTGGTGCACCTTATCATAGAATAGAATTTCTTGAATGGTTGAAAGTAAAAGCGTATTGTATAAATTGTAAGAGAAGATTAGATATGTGGGAATATCAAAAATTCTTAAAAAAATCTGATACTATAGGGGATAATTCCTCAATATAACGATAGGGCTTGTTTAATATAATATAGCGAATCAGCTAACGTTTACATGTGCACTAATACGGGTGATTATTTCATCAATGCAGCTCGGATCATCTAATGCGATTTTAATTGCTTCATTTGGGCATTTTCTCTCGCAGCGTCCACAACCTTTGCATTTATCTTGATTAATCATTGCTTTTCCATCCACTATTTTCATTGCATCAAAGATACAAACTTTAGCGCATTGTCCGCAGCCTACACAGATATTTCTATTTACTCGAACCGTTATTCCTTCCATTCTCTGAAGAATCCGTCCTAAAGCGGGATTTCCGTATTTTAAATACCGCAAAACACAGCAACAAGGGCAGCAATGACACAAACTCATAAAATGTCCCGTATCAGGTAAAGTTCCCATTACCCAAGAATCGGCTCTGAGTCGACCTATTGAAGGAACCAACCCATTTTCATATCCCAGACGTGCACGTTCCAATGCTTCCTCTTTAGTGGCGAGATGCCCAAGTTCAGGAGAAATATTTATTTTTAAAACCCCTCTCCCCAACCAAATACATCCTATTGAATGATCATGATCTTTACAATTGTTAGCTTTTCGACAGCCGCAATTAGTCATTAGAAAGATATGACTTGCTTTATTAATGAAATGTTCTGTAATTGCGAGAGGTAGTGCTATATTTTCAGGAGTTTCTAAGGATTTATTAATAGGAATTAAGCTTCCATTTGAATTTTTTGTATCAAATAATCTTTTCATTATCCAGCTTATTGGTGGTATATGAGATAGTCTCATTCCTAATTTAGTAAATTTCCCAAATCGTCTAGCAACTCCCATTTTTGAGGATTCGGATTGTGTTTTGTTAGACTGACTCCTTTTATCTTTAACTGGCATATTTTGTTACCTCCAAATAACTACAGTATACACATGGTAATTAACCTCTGCACTTTCTTTTTCTCATTCAATTTATTTTTCAATAGTTAGATTCTCACTTTTAATTATACTCCAAATTTTTTCTTTTACTTCAGAATTCCCACCTAATATATCTACAGTAACGTGTATGTCTCCGATATAAGTTGGTGGCAATACCCGCTGACTCATATATTTTCCTTTTTCCATGAACCGAATCCATATATAGATACCATCTTCTGAAGTCGGTGCTAATATTTTTTTAGGAATTTTCATTCTAGGTTTCCACCTAGGATTATCGACGAGATCCATATGGTGAGAATATAAAAAGCTTATCTCGAATGGATCAGAACTTTTGGATATTTTATTTTCGATCGGTTCAATTTCTGAAAAATGAGGATACTCATCCTTAAGTAAAGCTATTTGATTTATGATTCTATTGAAAATTTCGGAGTATTTTTTAATTTTTTTGTCCATTTTACTTAACCTACAACTTGTATTTATTATAATTTATCTCCCATTATATTCTTTTTTTCATTAAGAATATCCTTAATTTGAGTATCCAAATCTGGCAAGTCTTCTTCAATAATAGTCCATAAAATTTCAAAATTAACTCCAAAGTAGTGATGTATGAGTTTATCCTTTATCCCTGCAATTTTTTTCCATGGTATTTTTGAGTGTGTTTCTCTTAAATTAATTGATAAATTTTTAACAGCTTCACCTATTACTTCAAAATTTCGAACTACCGCATCTTGAGTTTTTATATCATTTAAAAAATCTTTATAGTTTATATTTTCAGTATATTCTCTAATTCTCCTAACGGCTTCTTTTATGTCACCAAGAAATTCTTTATCATTTCTTTTAGACATAAACTATACTCCTCTCAATATTACGAGCAATTTGTTCTATTCTAATACTATTTATTCCTTCTGGAGTTAATATATCAACTTTTTTTTCTAAGAGGTTTTCCAAATAATCGATAAGATCCATAAATTCTAATCCTATAGGTTTTTCAAATTCCATAAATATGTCAACATCACTCTCATCTCTTTGTTCCCCTCTGATATAAGAACCAAATAGTCCAATTTTTTTGATTTTAAATTTTTGCTTTAAATAAGGTAATTCTCCCCTTAATTTATCTATTATTGACTCCTTTGTTGACATATTGTTATCACCTACAATATTAATGATAAATTAAAAATTAAATTAATTGTTATTTAATATTTCATTAATAAAGATGATTTTTTTAGGACATAGGTAATTAGTAAAAATCCTAGATTTGTATTTATAAAGGTGAAATTATTGATTGAAAATGAAATAAATTATGCTGAATTCTTTGGAAATATCGAATGTAACATTTCTTCAGATTCTAAGTCTGTTGGTGTTGATAAATTTCCAACAATTAAGGTCCACATCAAATATATAGGTGATAACCCAATCAGAATAAGCTGGGACAATGATTTTGGGCATGTGCTATGGAATGGCAAATTTGTGCTAGTGAGCAAATCTGATAGCGGTAGTTATGACACTTCGGATTTAAAATTCAAAACAAGTAATACTTATCCTCCAAGAGAAACTGTTGAATTAAATAAGGGTGATGAATTAACATCTAATCTAGATTTCTCCAAACTCCCAATTTCTTATGAAAAACATCTCATTCAAAAAAAATTCAGTTTAGTATTGTGTGGTAAAATAGATGAAAAATCGCTAAAAACATTAAGTAATGAGTTGGTTTTTAACGAGGACTAAATAATATGGGATCAGAAAAAGTCCCTGATAAAATTATTCGCTTTAGGGAAGATTTTTTGAAGTAATTCATATTTTTCCTTTTTAATTGTTACAAGGTCGAATTCTAATAGGTCCTTAATTGTTCTAAAACCCACTAAGAGTTGAGCAAGGTGACCAATATTTATTTCTAAATCAACCGATCCGCCTTTATTTTCTTCGAACTTAACGCTGGTTACCCCATTTTTTAAATCAAGCTGAAAATCACCATTATTCCAGGGACATTGTTTATCATGAATCCGCATGGATAAACTGAAGTTATTGATTGGATAATCTAAATTTTCTAGTATTTTTTTTACATCGATTATTCTCAGCAAAGAATTTACGTTTGTTTCCCGTCTCAAAACTCGAGGGTTATCAAGCATATCTATGATATTTTCATTTACCGAAAAACCTCCTGCAACATAGTTACGGTGATCTCGGTGGCTCCATAGAAAGTTGAAAATCGTCTGTTTAGCAATTTTATCAAGCCAAAATATTTCCCTAATGTAAATTGTTTCGTTAATATTATCAAATCCTTCCCACATTTCTGGAAAGTTTGTATCACCTTTTGGAAATTGGATAATAACGTAACCAACCGGTTGATTTTCATTATAGCAAACAAACTTATAGTATTTTTTAAGTATTTCTTTCCAATGATATTCCTCTCTAAATGCTATATAATCATAGAAATTAGTTATTTCATTATATACTTTTTTGATATCTTCAAAACTACTCTCAATTTCTTTCATGTAATATTTAGTCTTCTTATTTTTGATGTCTGTAATTTTAAAGTGATAAAAAACCTGTTCATCAGCAACATAATATCCCAACTTTTCATAGAAAGACACTTTAAAAGGATATAGGACTGAAGTTGGAACTCCTTTTTTGTACAAATCTTGAAAAATTTGTTTAAGCAAATTTTTTACTGCATCCAGGTTTCTATATTCAGGTTTTGTTGCTACCTCGGAAATTCCGCCCATTTTAAAAGTTTTACCGCGTAATTTTATCTTATATGGAATTACTAAGCTTCCTGACATAAGTATTTCATTATCAAAAACGCCGTAAAAAAGATCAATTGGAATATCATCTCTAGGGTGTTCTAATTTCTCATAACCATCTTCAGTAGGTGAAAACGCATACCGAACAAGCTTTTTAAAGGCTGTACGATCTTTTTCTGTTAGTTTACGAATTTTCATTTTATTTAATCTTCCATTAATTCCGGACTCGATTAATTTTGTAACTAAATGAATAATCATCATATTTTTAAATCATCCTTACTTAAGAATTATACTATGTCAGCTGAAAATCAACTTATTGAATCTTCCAAAACGGGAGATGTAAAAGGAGTTTCAGATTTACTAAAGAAAGGAGTAAACATTAATATTAAAGATAAAGATGGTGGAACTCCATTAATATGGGCTTCTGAAAAAGGACATCTTGAGGTTGTAAAAATCCTTCTTGAAAACGGGGCAGATGTTAATGCTGCGGATAATGTAGGATGGACTTCATTACTAATTGCTTCTGAGAAAGGTCATTTTGAGATTATAAAAACCCTTCTTGAGAATGGGGTCGAAGTTGATGCAAATATCTATGAAACAGGATGGACTTCATTATTTGTTGCTTCAAAATTTGGACATACAGATATTGTTAAATTACTTATAGAAAATAATGCTAATGTTAATTATAAGGAAAAAAGGGGAGGTTGGACTGCTTTAATGATTGCTAGTGAAGGAGGTTTTACTGAAATTATAAATTCATTATTGGATAAAGGAGCAGATGCTAATAGTAAAAGTAATACAAATTGGACTCCTTTAATGTTTGCGGCAAAAAATGGGCATACGAAAATTACACAACTTCTTATCGAAAAAGGAGCAGAAGTTAATGCAGTAACAAACAATGGTACAACTGCATTAATGGACGCTGCGGGTGCAGACCATACTGAAGTTGTAGAAATATTATTGGATAATGGAGCAGATATTGATATTGTTGAAAAGCAAATTGGAGCTAATGCATTAATTGTTAGTAGTATTGCGGGCAATTCCAAGATTATAAAATTACTTTTAGACAAAGGGGCTGATCCTAACTTTAAGAATGATCATGGTTTTACTGCAATAATTTATCGAGCTGGTATAGGAGACCTTGATTCTGTAAAATTATTATTGGAAAAAGGAGCGGATATTAATGCTATTAATCAACATGGGGAAAATGCATTAATGAGAGCATCTAGTAAAGGGCATGTTGAAATTGTAAGATTGCTTCTCGATGAAGGAGCAAAAATTGATGAAAAATCCACTGCAAATGGTTTAACTGCATTAATGGTTGCAGCTGATCAAGGACATATAGAAACTGTGAAATTATTATTGGAAAGAGGTGCAAATACAGAACTTCATAGCCTAGGTTTAAGAACTGCTTATGATTATGCTAGGCTTAAACGTTTTAGAGATATTGAGGATTTATTAAAACCACCTAGCGAACCCATTCCAGAGATTATTAAGAAGAAAAATATAACAAAAGAACAAGCTGAAAAAGCTACCAAAGAACTAAATGATGCATTATGGAGTGGTGACATAAATAGAGTTAAAATTGCGATTGAAAATGGAGCTGATATTCATGGTAGTAAAGATAATAGACCAATTATTATAGCAGCTCGTAACGGACACGCCAATATTGTACAATTACTTATTGATCAAGGAGCTGATGTAAATGCTAAAGATACTACTGACGCAACTGCACTTATTCCTGCAGTTGGTGGACAGTATAGAGATGTCGTAAAAGTTCTTCTTGAGAATGGAGCACATGTAACTGATGATGTTATGATGGCTACTACTATTCATAGACCTCCTGAAATCATAAGAATGTTGAAAGCTGCACCAAGATATGTCGCTGTAAAAAAAACAATTGGAGAGAGTAAGGAACTTATAGAAGCCGCTAGGAATGGAGATCTGGAAGCTGTTAAAGCTGCGTTAAAAAAAGGTGAAGATGTAAATAAAAGGACCGGCGATGAAAATACCGCCTTGATGAAAGCTGCATATTATGGACATCTTGATGTTGTTAAATTTCTTTTAGAAAAAGGTGCAGATATCAATCTAAAGGATTCCAGGGGAAATTCGGCATTATTACAGGCAGCTTGGAGTGGACATGCTCCAGTGGTTAAATTTCTCTTGGAGAAAAATAAGAATCTTTTAAAAATAAAGAATAATTTGGATTGGACTGCTTTAATGCAAGCTTCTCTCGAAGGGCATATTGAAGTTGCTAAAATATGTATTGAATACGGTGATGATGTAAACGCAAAAGAAAAAGAAAAAGGTGCAACTCCATTGATATTAGCATCCTACGCAGGTCGTTTTCTAGTTGTAAAATTACTATTAGAAAAAGGTGCAGACCCAAAAATTACAGATAATGGGGGTAAAACTCCATTAGATTACGCTATTGAGGAAGGCAATCCAAATATTGCAGAGCTTTTAAGAAAGTAGATGGATGAAATATCGATTCTATTATTCAAGACACAATTATAAGTGTCTTTTTTTAATTTCTTCTTTTAAACGGGAATAATATTCACCATGAATTGGGTAAAAATAGAGGCTAATTAAGCTCAGACCGAATACACCAGCGAATATCAACCCCATTGTAATCTGAATTGCAATTTTTACTCCAACAGATTGAGGAAATCCGAAATATTCTGTTATTTGGGGGAAGTATTCGCTATAGTTCAACATAAAAGTTAAAATGAATACTCCCAAAGAAATTGCAGGCTTTGTCACAAGTGCGTTTATACCAAAAAAAGAGCCTTCTCTCCTCGTTCCTGTTTTAATTTCATCATCATCACAAATATCAGCGATCATTGGATTACCTAATATTGCATAAACAGCTAATGATGCTGCTATAATTGAAATGGCAATACTACTCAATACCACATCAGGAATTAATAATAAAAGAAAGCCAAAAATACCAAAAACTCCTGTAATCAATAACGATTTTCGAAAACCAAATTTCTCATCAAGTCTTGGTGTAAGAAAATATGTAATGAAAAATCCTGCAATAACAATTATAAGGGGTAAAAATACGGCAGCACCTGTTAAATTTATGACGTATTGAGTGTAATATAAGATTGAAGTTACAAGATTTGAGAAAATTAAAGTTATACCAAAATTATATATTACAAAGGTGATAAAGGATTTATTTTTAAGACAATATTTAGTATTTTCTATAAGCCCAAATGACTTTTCTTTATCGTAGAAACCAACACGTTCTTTTAAAGTGAATGCTGCTAGAATTATTAGTATAGTTCCCACAATCGCAATAATAATACAAATAAATTGAAATTCCGCTTTTCCTCCTATTCTTGTTAAAAACATAAATGGTATTAGAAAAGTTATCATTACCGCAATCATACCGAAGACTGTCATATATAAAGATAATTTAGTACGTTCGTTAGGATCAAGAGATAATTCTGGCATTAGAGCAATATAACATAATCCATATATTGTAAAGCAAGTATCGAAGAAAAAAATTGTAATAAGTAGATAAATGAAAATTTCAATTTGAGTTCCAATTGGTGGAAACCATAAAAGGATAAAAGCTATCCCAAAAATAAAACTAGTTACTCTCAAATAGGGGATTCTTCGACCAATTTTAGTCCGCGTTTTATCAGACATGTTGCCGAAAATTGGATCATTAAGTGCATTCCATATTGCAAAAATAAGAAATGCAATTCCAATATAAATAGGTTCAAGAAATACCTTATCGGTATAATATTTAACAATAGCCCCATCAAAGATTCCAGTAAGTAATGATGTTCCCATATTCCCTAAGCCATATACCATATTGACCTTTAATGGAATTTTTTCATTATCTCCATAGTTTACAGTTTCTGTCAATTTTCACACTTAAAAAGCGATTTTTTGAATCTGTGAGGAATTATTTATTCTTCTTAATCCTATAAAATATTGAAATATTTTATGTTACTTCTTTTGTTATTTTCACTTTCCTAAATTATAAAATTATTTACCAAACTTATTTCATAGTAAATCTAAAATAATTGGTTATTCGGAAGTCTTCAATTTTTCCTATATTCAGTCTAATTTCTTATATAAAGTTGTTTTTTTAAATTTTTAAGAGATTAGAAAAGAGAAAAAAGGAAAATAAGGTATAAGACATAAGAGGGTATGATCCATCGATTCGACAAAAATCATTCCATCTAAAAAAATATTATCAAAAAATTTGTCGGAAACCCAAATTCTAAGATTGAGATCGAATGATTTATATATGTGTACATAAAGAACTAATCATTAGGCAAAGCATTAACCAAAATTATAATCCCAAAAAAATTGAGATGGGAATAAAATTAAAAATTTTGGTCAAAATATAAAAAAAATTGAGGTTAGAAATATGGCAAAGAAAGCTAAAGTTATTACGAAAACCGCTCTTAGGCGATTAATGAAAGTTGAAGCTGATGCAAACATCGTAGCAGCAGATGCAATTATTGCCTTAATGGAATACCTCCAAGATATAGCTACTACCATCACAAAGAAAGCACTTGAACTAACAAAACATGCAAAAAGAAAGACAATTTCTAAAGCAGACATTAAAATTGCCTTACAGAGCTTATAAGCCTACCCTTTTTCCTTTTTTTTTCTTATTTATATTATTAATTTACTAGTTTATACTATTTTTGGAATTTGATATAACACCATTATTATTCCTCGATATCCCCAATATCTTTAAGTATCCCAAAATCCCC
>JABXJV010000316.1 GCA_013375355.1 Candidatus Helarchaeota archaeon | reverse complement strand
ATTACATGATAAAACTGGCAAACAGGCCATAATAATCCGAAGGGTTCAAACCAATGGTGATATGAAAAATAAGACATTTCATAACCTGGCATGAGATTTCTACCGGATTGTGTTGTTAAAGCACATTCATAAGTCACAATATATCCCCAAGGAGGTGTAACAATGCCAATGAAATCGGAAACAGTTTCATATTGTCTTAAATCATTAATTAAAATACGTTCAGGAAAGGATCGACCTGCACGAGGAATTACAAATTGATTGATCTGGGGAAGTTGTGTTAATGGCATTAAACAAATTAATCCTAAAAAAATAAATTTCTGATAATTCTTTTGAAACGGTTTTAAATCTGGATGATGAAATCTAATGTGTCTAAAGAATTTAATAAGACCTATAAAAACTACAAAAATGGTTATAGGCAAGATTGAAGTAATGTATTCAGCAAATAATGTAGCTAACATCATGTAAACGCCTATCACTACTAACTGAGTGAAAAATATCAAAAAAATCACTTCATAATTACTTAAGATCGTTTTAATATCCTTTTTTATTACCAAGGCAAAGAAAAGAAAAATTGGTAAGAAGATAATAAGAATTGAGATTACTAAATATTGTAAGAGTGTATCAAAAATAAGAAGTATCCTTCCAAATATCCCTAAACCAATATTTAGAGTCAAATTTCTATTAGAATGAACACCAATTAGATTATAAAGGGATCTATTTAATGAACCACTTTCAAGCAGGTCAAATAAAAAGATTGGACCATAAATAAATATTAGAATGATAGCCGAAATTATTAAATATTTTATTAAATTCTTTATTAAGTCCATTTTTGATTCTTTATCCCACTCTTTTATGGCTATCCAACAAGAGAGGAATATTGGAAGGGCTGCAATATTCAAACGAACTCCACCCGCTAACCCCATGAAAATAACTGAAATAGTATATTTCCAACTCTCTTTCATATCGGTTGAATAAATATATAGGCCTATAACAATAAAGAAAAGGGTTAAAGTATATGTCTTGGTAATTACTAGATTATATAAAATCCACCAAGCTATAGACATAGCTAAAACAGCATAAATACCAGCCATTTCAAATTTTACATTTTTCCCTATTTTAATTATTAAAAAAGCCGTAAAAAACAATAATACAAATGTAATTATTCTACTATTTAGTAAATTATTGCCGAATATAAGT
>JABXJV010000315.1 GCA_013375355.1 Candidatus Helarchaeota archaeon | reverse complement strand
ATAATATACTCTTATATAGACATGATCCAATTCAACAAAATTATCAGTACTATTTGAACTAAAGAAGTTTAAAATAACTCTGGGATTTGAACTTGCAAAACAATCATTTCCATTAATTGTGCCTTGAAAGTTATTTAAAGTTATTGTTACGATTGAGCTTATGGTTGTAAAGCTTGAGCTGGTATCATTCCAGATTCGAATTTGAACATCCTGACCTCCAGAAAAATCAAATTGTCTTCTACCTCTTACATACCAATCGATAGAAATAACATCAGCTTTAGAAATACCGCTAATATCAAATTCAAAATCAACATCGATCCCTTCAGCTGGGGGGGAAGTACCATCATCTACTCTATAAGAATTAGTATCTTGGGAATATGTGTCTGATACAGAACCAGAAGGCCCATCTCCTTCGTTCATTATTGCAGCATCTGCATACTCCTGACTATCTAAAGTCTCATTAGCTGTCAAATTCTCAATTCTCACCCAAAAAGTTTGTCCAGAGTAGGTGCTTGGAATTTTCCAATTAATTTCATCATTATTAATAAGTCTTTGTTTATAACTCTCATTATAAGGATATTCTTCACCTTTAAGCTTAGAACCTGTTCCTTGAAGATTTATCGAATTAGTACTTTCAGAATTAATTATGAAATCTTTTTTATTTACTCCGTTTTTCAAAATAAAGTTATTAGGAATGTTATAATCGTTAAAATTGGTTAAAGGAATAATAATAAAGGAGGATAAAAAGAATATATAAATTAATATAAATAAATTCTTTTGTATCTTCATGAAAATAACCTAATCATCCTTGGATTTCTTCCCTTTCTTCCCCTTTGGACCAATTTCGATTTTAGCTTTTGCTAAAACAACTTTTAACTCATTCATAATTTGGTTTAATTCTTCTATTTTAGCATCTTTACTATGGAGTGCAAATCGAAGGTCTGAAACTTCTTGTTCTAAACTTTCTGTTCTACTCTCTAATCTTCGTAATTTATGTTGCTGGTCCTTCATCTCTTTATCGAATGGAGTACCAGCTTCTAATATATCTACACTACTCCTAATTTCTGCTTCCGATATGGATCCTCCTTGTTGCAATTTAGTCATTAATTCTCTATTTTTCGCGTATAACGTTTGGACTTGTCCTTTAACAACATCTAATTGTTGTTTATAGAAAAAGGAGTTTTTATCTAAATTTTTAATATCTCGTTCTTTTTCCCTTAATATAGTTTGTAACTTTTTATTCTTCTCTTGCAAATCGATGATTAAATCTCGAGCACTTTTTTCATGAATTCCAAGTCTCATAGTTTTTTCCAAATCACCAATTCTTTTTTCTCTATCGTTTATAGTTTTACTTTGTTCTTGATAATTGACTTGTAAATCTGTGATTCGATTTTGCAAAAAACCAATTTGTTGTTCTAATTTCTTTCTTTCTGCTTCAAAAGTCGCAACTTTTCCGGTTTTTACGTCTAAATCCTTTTTATAAGCTTGAATTTGTAATTGTAAATCTTTAGCAGGAGATTTTATAATTTGATTTTTCAAATCTCGATTTTTCATCTCAAGTTCTGTAATTTTATCCATTCTTTTTTGTAATTCAAATTTCATTTGCTCGAATTGTTCTTTATGATTGCCTTCTTTCACGGTGATTTCCGAATCTTCTATTTTTTCTACTGGGATATGAATTCCAAATAATCTTCCCCCTCGGCTTAATCGTCTTTGTAATCTTCTTAATGTACGTTTTAATTCATTTACTCGACTTTTTAAATCATCTATCGTATCACGTTCTTTTTGTAAAGTTTTTCGCAAATCTTGATTAGTTTTCCATTCTCTTTTAAGTTTATTATTAATTTTATCATTTTCTATAGTAAGCTTATTAATTAGTTCTTTTTGAGATGCTATTTCATTATTAATTTTTACATAATCCTCAGAGATTTTTTCTAGATCTCCTTCTAAATTTTCTTTTTCTTTTTGAATTTGTGTAATTGTTGAAATAGCTTTAGAATCAAATCTTGTTCGATGCTCATCTAGTTCATTCTCTAAATTAGAAATCTTTTGAACTAGAGATGAAACTTGATCTGCTTGT
>JABXJV010000314.1 GCA_013375355.1 Candidatus Helarchaeota archaeon | reverse complement strand
TTAGATGGTAATTATGAAGCAGAATTAAAATTTAAAATGCTTAAAAAATTATTAAATATCGTAGGGCTTAAAGATCGCTTACATTTAGAATGGGTTTCTGCGTCTGAAGGACTCCGATTCGCCCAAGTTGTTAAAGAATTCGTTGAAAAAATAAAAGCCCTCGGTCCCTCACCATTAAGAAAAAAGGATATCGAACCGCAATTTTTAGAAAAAATTCAAGCCATTGAAGAAGTAGCTAAAAATTATAGAATTCGAGGATTTGTTGCAAGGGAGAGAAATTTGATAGAAAATGAAAATGTATATGGTAAAAAAATTCTAATTGAGAATTTTGATGCTCTTTTTGATAATGCTTTAAGGGCTGAATACATAAGAAGTCAAATTTATCTTTTATTAAAGAAAAAACCGATGTCGGTCAAAAATCTTTCTAATTACTTGCCTTTGGAATCAAATCAAGTTCTAAATCATGTATTAGTTCTCAAACAAAGAGGGCTTATAGCATTGGAAAATATTGATGGTTTATCACCATTATATACAGCTCTACAGGTGTGATTTTAATGGAAAAAATTGGGGCTGTAATGGTAATTGGAGGAGGAATTGCAGGCACTCAAGCTTCAATAGACTTAGCCGATTCAGGATTTAAGGTTTACCTTGTAGAATCATCTACCAGTATTGGTGGAGTCATGGCACAATTAGATAAAACATTTCCAACTAATGATTGTGCTATGTGCATTCTTGCTCCAAAACTTATAGAAGCCGGACGACACCCAAATATTCAATTAATTACTAATACCGAAATGAAAAAAGTCGGCGGAAAAGCGGGGAACTTTAAAGTAACTCTTTTGAAAAAAGCACGATTTATAGATGAAAATAAATGTACTGGTTGTGGAATATGCGGTCAGGAATGCTTAATTGAAGCTATTGATGTCTTTAATGAGGGATTATCAATAAATAAAGCTATATCTGTTAAATATCCACAAGCTGTTCCGTTAATTTATTCTATTGATCCAGAGAAATGCCTTGGTTGTGGCATTTGTAAAGGTGTTTGTAAAGCTCATGCTATAGAATATTCTCAAGAAGATAAAGAAATTGAAATCGATATAGGAGCGATTATTTTAGCCATCGGATTTGATGAATTTGATCCCAGTGTTTATAAAAATTATGGATATGACCGATACCAGAATGTGATTACGAGTATTGAATTTGAACGAATTCTTAGTGCTAGTGGTCCATATTCGGGTTCTGTAAT
>JABXJV010000313.1 GCA_013375355.1 Candidatus Helarchaeota archaeon | reverse complement strand
TGTGGTTATGCATTAGTTATTTATTAAAATCTTAAAAATCATATTGCAATTTTCAGGTAATTACAGAAAAGTTGTCATTGAACTTATGAAATTTAATAAAAAAAAGTTCAGATTAAATATCAGCAAAAATATTAACAAATTTCTTCCACCAAGGAAAAAAAATATAAAAAAATGTTTATATTTTATTGGGATTTTAATATTTATTTATGTATATATTGCTGGAGATTATGGAGTTTATCAACTCATTATAAAAAAGAGTGAAGAAAAAAGATTAAAAGAGGATATTGAATATTTAAAAGTTGAACAGAAAATACTCAAAAAAGAGAAGGAATTAATAAATAAAGGGGATTTGAATGAGATAGAAAAGATTGCAAGAAGAAAATATGGATTGGCAAAACCAGGAGAGAAGGTTTATCATATCGTTATAAAAGGTGAAGAATAAACAAATCATATTTAATATTTTTAAAAGACCATGAAAAAACTAAGGACATATTTTATTACAGGATTGCTTGTTATTACCCCAATTGGTTTAACCATATTTTTGATATGGAATCTGTTTTTTTTTGTTGATGGTATTTTGGGTGAATATGTAAGTAATATTATGGTTAAGTTTTTTGGTTTTGAGTTCAGAACAGGGCTTGGATTTGTTGCAATTCTGATTTTGATATTATTTGTCGGAATGCTTGCCAGAAACTACTTTGGAAGGAAACTTATTGAACTTGGAGAGTGGATTTTAAAGTCTATTCCCTTTGTAAATAAAGTGTATAACGCAACACAACAGATTTCCAGAGCATTTATTTCTGAAAAAAGGGAAGTTTTTAAAAAGGCGGTATTGATAGAATATCCCAGAAAAGGGATATATTCGATTGGATTTTTAACACGTGATACAGGTGGCGAAGTTAAAGAAAAAATTGAAGAAGATACGGTTAGCATTTTTCTGCCCTCAACTCCAAATCCTACTACTGGTTTTATTTTGTTTGTTCCTAAAAAGGATCTAGTCGAACTGGATATGAGCATTGAAGATTCATTAAAATTAATCATCTCTTTCGGTGCAGTTCTTCCAGAATATACCGTTGAAGTTTTAAAGCAAAATAAGAATAAGATATCCGATTTAAAAAAATTACAAACCTGAAATTATATTGGCTTAAGTTTCCTTTTAATCTGCATAAAATTGAAAAATATATTATGGATAGCCGTCTAAAGCCGCAATACAGTCTTACAATAACAAGTGAGAGGTCTTCAATTGAAAATGCAGTGACTTTTGCTGAAAGGGTAGCAAATGAGATGAATCTTATTGATGAGGAGTATGACAATCTTGCTATATCGATTTCCGAAGCAGTTTCAAACGCTATCATTCATGGTAATAAACTTGATAAAAATAAAAAGGTTAAAATTAGTATATTTGTAAAAAGAAACAATGTAACTGTTATAGTTAAAGACCAGGGAAGTGGATTTGACCCTAAAAAACTTAAAAACCCTCTCGATCCTGAAAATATTCCCAAAGAATATGGAAGAGGAATATTTGTTTTAAGGAATCTTATGGATACAGTCGATTTTAATTTTGTGAAAAGTGGAACCGAGGTTATCTTTTCTAAAAATTATAAAAAAAATAGTTTTAAAAAATAAATTATTTTGGGTCTTCTCCAAAAATGGTGGAGTAAAAAGGGTTAATTAATTTACATATCAGATGCCCAATCATTCTGTTATGAATGTAATTAGGAATCATTTGGTTTCAACTTGCCAACTGATAATATTTAATATTATAAGATATAACTTGTTATAGCAAATGTTTGTCATTTCGAGCGTAGTCCCGAAACTTCGGGACGGAGTCGAGAAATCTCAAAAAAAGAGATGTCTCGGCTTCGCTCTATATGACAGAAGAACGTGTTAATTAACCAACCTAAATTGAATAATTTATAAATTTCCCATATAAATATTAAATTATTAAATAATTATAATGATACTTTCTTATTCCTTTCACCACCTTTTTTAGAGATGAGCCATTATTTTTAACTGAACTTTGGTAAATTTATTTAACATAGTTTTAATTAAAGTAAGAGAATTCTGACATTCTGAATCCTGTGCTGAACTTGATTCAGTATTGTTTCAGCATCTAAACTATAATTAAACAATAATTTAGTATTTTTAAATTTAATCCTTTTATATACCCAAAATTTTTAACTAAAATATTTTATGTTTAAAAAAAGTATTAATTTTTGTATATTTTTTGTTTTTCTCTTTTTTACGGTAATAATTTTTGCAAATGTTAACCCTCAAAAGGGAGTTTTTCTTAAAGGAGAAATAGAATCAAAGGTTGATTTTTTCGGAAGAAGATTTTTTGAGGGGAAAATTATTAACAATCTTGATAGAAGAGTGGATTTTGTCTTTATAGAATTTAAGATTATAAACAATAAAAATGAGTTGATAGAAAAAATCAGAAGTTATGTTTATGGCACTGTTCACATTTTTAAAGACAATACAGTTTCTACAAGTTCTATTGAGCCTGGAAAGATTGCTAATTTCAAATGCTTTACATCTGTTACGCCAGATTCTGTAAAAAAATTCGACTATAACATCGGATGGAAAGTCTTTGATGAACTCCCCGAAAAATACTGAAATATATAATGGTCAAAACTTTGGCAATTTTAAAATAAATATAATGTATCATATTTTCA
>JABXJV010000312.1 GCA_013375355.1 Candidatus Helarchaeota archaeon | reverse complement strand
TGAATCTATTTCCTATATTACATCTGAATTAGGCAAATATTACATTGCAATAGAAAATAAAGATGCTAATGGGAAAGCCATTTTTAGCATAATCAGTTTGTCCCATGAATTGGAATATATTAGTGATGAAAACAGTTATTCCAATAGTATTGTGGATCCAGCAGCAGGATTAGATGTTTTAGCAGTTGGTGCAACATTTAAAACACAAGATATTATAGCATCATATAGTTCTGAAGGACCAACGAACGATGGGAGAATAAAGCCAGATATATGTGCACCGAGCAGTGTTTCTAATGCAACATATGGAATATTCAGCGGAACTTCTGCCTCTTCGCCTCATGTTTCTGGTGCTGCTACGTTGTTATTTGAAGAAAATCCGAGCCGAACAAATTTAGATTTGAAAAATATCCTCGATTCTTCGACTGTTGACCTTGGAGAACTGGGAAAAGATAATGTTTATGGAAGCGGATTATTAAGTTTATCTTTGTCAACACCTGTTCCAGTTAAAATAAGTTACTTTGACGTTTATGCCTATGATGAAAATAAAATCATTCTTGAATGGGAAACCTTATCCGAAACTAACAATTTCGGATTTGAAATTGAAAAGAGCAAGGATAAATTAAACTGGTGGAATGTAGGATTTATAAGGGGAAACGGAACCACTCATTCAGAAAATTCATATAAATTCTGTGATAATGAGAATTCAATAAGAAAATATTATTATCGATTAAAACAAGTTGATTTTGATGGTAGTTATCGATATTCACCAATTGCTGAGTTAAAGGCTTTAATCCCAGAAAAATGGCAAATTGAGCAAAATTTCCCCAATCCATTTAATGCTGACACTTTTATAAAATATAAAATGCCAAAAAATTCCTTTGTATCAATAAAAATTTATAATATATTGGGGAAAGAGATAAAAATCCTTGTTAATGAATTTAAACAACCTGGTTATTATTATATAAAGTGGGATGGGAAAAATGGCAGTTCCATAAATGTTCCTTCGGGAATTTATTTTTGTGAAATAAAAACAAAAAACTTTCATAAAATAAAAAAGATGGTTTTACTCCGATAATAATTATTTGTCATTAAATTTTCTAATTCCTTTTGATGAAACATTACTAAGAGAAAAAACTATTATCTTTAATAATTTTAATAGATTATCCGAAATTTGCTAAGGTTTTATTAATTGTATGAAGAAAAAAAATATAGTTACATGTTTTCTTGAGCATAATCATAAGATTTTAATACTTAAAGGGAGTGAAAAGGTAAGTACTTATCAAGGGAGATGGGCTGGAGTAAGCGGGTATATTGAGGGAGATGAGGATTCTGATAAAAGGGCATTGAAAGAGATAACCGTAGAAACTGGTTTGAGTGAGAAAGATTTAATTTTTGTGAGAAAAGGTATTCCACTGACAATAAAAAATGGGGAATTTCAACGGATAGTTCATCCTTATCTTTTTAGAATTGAAAATCCTGAATTGATAAAAATTGAACGGGAGCATATAGAAATAAAGTGGATAGATTATGCTGAGTTAAGTAAGTATCAAACTGTCCCAGGTTTGAAAAAAGCCTTCTTTCGGGTATATTTATCTTTGGAAATTGAAAAAAGGCTGGATGAGATTAAAAATGATAGAGGGCATAGAGCTGATTTTCTTTCAATGTTGGCGGTAGAGACTTTAAAATATGCAGCAAAAATTTCTGAAAAAAATACGTTCGATGATTTTTTTGAAGAGATTAGAAGCGTAGGCTGGCATCTTATTGATATTAGACCAGGCACGGCATCAATAAGTTTTGTCGTGAGCGAAATTTTATATAAATTTTTTAATGAGAGGAAGAAAAGGGATAGGAAAAAATTTTCGAAGGAAAGTTTTATTAAATTTGTAGAAGAGTATATAGAATTAGAAAAGAATTCTTTAAATTCTTTGACAGAATTTGCATCAAGAGTGGTCAAGGATAATTCAAAATGGTTAACGCATAGTTACAGTTCAACCGTAATAGAAGTCATAAAAAAATTGAAGGATAGAAATATTGAAATTTATGCTACCGAATCAAGACCACTATTTGAAGGGAGGAAAACAGCAGAAATATTATCCGATTATGTTAAGGTAACTATAATAACTGATGCCAAGGCAGGTTATATTGCTAAGGAAGTAGATGGTATCATAGTTGGAGCAGATAGCATCCTTCAAGATGGTTCTCTTGTAAATAAAATGGGAACTTCCCTAATTGCGCTTGCTGCGAAAGAGGCAAGAGTACCATTCTATACTATATGCAATACTAGAAAATTCTATTTAAAATCAGAATATAGTAAGATAGAACCTGAAGAAAAAGACTCAAATGAAGTTTATGAAATCGGAGACCGTAAAGTTTCTGTCAAAAATACTTATTTTGATATTACACCTTCATTTTATATATCTGGAATCATTACTGAAAAAGGTATATTTTCTGCTTCAGATATTTCAAAAGAAATAAAAATTAAGGAAAAATATTTAAGTATTTTTAAATAACAGTATATGAAAACTCAAAAATATATTTCGCAATTTGGAAAGGAATATGAAATTTCTTTCAAGGTAAGAAGAGATATTCCTGATATGGAATCTTATCTTTACCGATTTCAAGTTTTTGTGGAGGATAATGTATTTGGCTGTGACTTTACTATAACTGAGCAAAAGATTAAGAGGTATAGTTTAAGTGAAAATGAAATAATTAATATTTGTTTCGATTTAATTCGAGAAATCCTTGATAATCAGGTCGAGGAATATTGTTCTATTAATATTGGAAAGAATGGTATCATAGAGTATTTAATAAGACAGAATGATTCGGGGAGAATTGAGAATTAAATGTGATGAAATAAAGCATAAAAATAGTAGAACAAATTCAATTAAAAACAGTATAAATTTATAAAGGGTTTAAATGGAGCGCCCTGGTCTTGCAAGTTATGCTTCAAGAAGTGAAAATTCAAAGGGAAGAAGATACAAAGAAGAATTTTATGATAACAGGTCAGAATACGAACGCGATAGAGATCGAATTATTCATTCGGCTTCATTTCGAAGGCTGGAATACAAAACGCAGATTTTCGTAAATCATGAAGGGGATTATTATAGAACCCGTCTTACGCACTCTCTTGAGACAGCGCAGATAGCAAGAAGTATTGCAAGAAGAGTGAATTTGAATGAGGAACTTGTTGAATGTTTAGCACTCGCTCATGATTTAGGACACACACCTTTTGGGCATACTGGTGAGTATGTTCTTAACGAGTTGGTGACTGGATTCGGAGGCTTCGACCACAACATTCAGAGCCTTAGGGTTGTTGAAGAGCTTGAAGATCGGTATCCCACGTTTAAAGGACTTAATCTAGCTTGGGAAACAAGAGAAGGTATTATTAAACATTCATCTTATCGTGAAAATTCTAATAACAATAATTATATTCGTGAATATCTTCCTAATATAGTTCCTACAATTGAAGCACAAATTATAGACCCTGCGGATG